>DATHMC010000238.1:0-10947 GCA_035487495.1 Undibacterium sp. | reverse complement strand
GGAGGGCGGCAGCATCGTCGTGGCCGCCCGCAAGGAAGATGCAACCCTGCTTCTGGACGTTGCCGATACCGGCCTGGGCCTGCCTTTCGGCTATTCAGAAATCAAAACCTGCGGTACCGGCGCCCCAGGCAGCCGCATAGGAAACGCCAATGTCAGGGACAGAATTCTGGCAGTATATGGACCGGGTGCGGCATTCACGCTGGAACCGAACCAGCCGGCCGGCGTGGTCGCCCGCCTCAGCCTGCCGCTCAGTTTATCTCTATCTGATTGAAACGTCATGACACAACTACGCGCCCTGGTGGCAGAAGATGAATCCATACTTTCTTATGCACTGCTGCAGACGCTAGGGCGTCTCTGGCCCGAGCTGCAAATCTGCGGCGTGGTGGAAAACGGCATTGCCGCTGTGCAGGAGGCGCTGGCGCAATTGCCGGATGTGTTGTTCCTGGATATCAAGATGCCGGGCAAAACCGGCCTGGAAGTCGCGCAGGAGCTGGCGGAAGAATGGCCCGAAGGTTCGGCTTTTCCGCTGATCGTGTTCGTCACCGCTTACGATGAATACGCGATCCAGGCCTTTGAGCATTCCGCATCCGACTATGTACTGAAACCCGTCAATGACGAACGTCTCGGCAAAACCGTCGGCAGGTTAAAGGCCAGGCTGGACAATAACCAGGAGCGTTCCAGCGAGCTGGAGCGGGTGGTCGGCCAATTGCGCCATCTGATACCGCAAGCGCCTGCCGATGCGGAGCGCCTGGAAATCATCCGCGCCGCCGTCGGCAACCAGATCCGCATGATACCTGTCGCGGACGTGCTGTATTTTGAGGCAACCGACAAATACGTCAATGTTGTCACTGCCGAACACTCCTCGCTGATACGCACCAGCCTGAGGGATTTGCTGCCGCAACTGGACAGCAAGCTGTTCTGGCAGATCCACCGCAGCACCGTCGTCAATACCCGGCATGTACAGGTCGCGACGCGTGATGAAACCGGCAAGCTCACCTTGAAACTGCGCGGGTCTAACGATAGTCTGCATGTCAGCCGGGTGTATGCGCATTTATTCAAACAGATGTGACGATAGGACAAAGAAATAGAAGCTTGTTTATTACTTTTTTATCCACGAAAAACACGAAAAGCACGAACGAAAATCTCTCCCAGTTATTGGTTTTTTTCGTGGTTTTCGTGGACCAAGCTTTATTTCTCAAACTGCTCCGGCACTACTATGCCAATAGAGCGTAAGCCTTTATCATGGCTACCGATACTATTAACCTCATCTAAGCCATGCACACTAATCAAGCCGATATCACTTGGCAATGCGCCCGCCTGAGCGAACTCAGCGCTGCACAGCAGTACGCGATATTTTCGGCCCGTTCCGAAGTGTTTGTAGTGGAGCAGAATTGCGCCTTCCTGGACATGGACGGGCTGGACCTGGATGCGGTGCATGTGATTGGATGGGCCGGCAGCAATACGGTGGCGGCCTATCTGCGCATCGTGGCGCCGGGCATCAAGTTTCCCGAGCCGTCGCTGGGCCGGGTGATCACCACCCGGCCCTACCGTGGCGGCGGCGCCGGCAGGGCGCTGATCGCCGAAGGCATCAGGCAACTGGAGCGCATCTATCCGGGCCAGGCGATACGCATAGGCGCGCAAGCCTATCTGGAGAAATTCTACGGCGCATTCGGATTCAAGACCGTCACTGAAATCTATCTGGAAGACGATATCCCCCACCTCGACATGGTCAGGCCCGCCGGCGGTGCCTGACGGCTATGCGCCGAAATAGCCGAAGCCCTTGGCCATGATTGCCGCATTCAGGATGATCAACACCAGCAGCGCCAGTTCCAGGTGGATGATGCCGCGCAATTTGCGCTGTTGAACCTGGTCGAGTTCCGGCACGATGCCCTGCTTCACGGATTTCCCCCATTTGAGAAAAACCACGGTCGGGTAGATGGACACCAGGCCGACGACGAGGAACAAGCTCATCTTCACGATGAAAGGCGCGCTATGCGAATAGTAGCCGGGACCTTTTTCAAAGTACATCACGCGCAGGAAACCCAGTACCAGGATCAGTCCCGCAGACAAACCATACAGTGCGTCGAAGCGCTGGATTTTCCTGGCCGAACCTAGCGTCAACGGTTCCTGCAGCAACAGCATCTCGGCAAACAAGCTCAGCACGATGGCAAAAGCGGCCAGGTGATGAAGGAAGGCGACGAATGCATTCATGTTCAAAATCTCCCGTTCAATTTTTGGATTAACAAGCTCATCATGCCGCATTACGCATCCGCGCCATAGGCAGATGCGATGAAGCGCCTGTTCCATGCTGCGAATGCAGGCAAAACCGGCGCCGTTGGCCATGATGAAGCCAGCCCATTTCCCCGGTTCCGCATGTCCAGCACGGTTTCCTGATGGCTGCGTGGGCAGCGTCTATCGTAAAGCAGCCTGGTCCGCCCCTCTCTACCGGCACATTAGACCCCATTCATTGTTCGATAGCATCCAGCCGGAAGAAACAGGGATACAGGTAGGGCAAACAATCCAAATTGTATTTGAAGCAAGAGAAACTTGGAAAGAAAAGCTGTGCGCGCCGCACCGATTTTTATTGGCAGCAAATCCAGAAACATTCTATAATTTCAGTAATTCCTGAAAATTCAATAAATCAAGACAAATGACAAACCCACAACTTAGCCCATTGGCACAACGTTTTATCCTGCATTTTGGCGAGATGGGCAGCAGGTGGGGGATCAACCGTACCGTGGGCCAGATCTATGCGCTGCTGTATGTGCAGGGCAAAGCGCTGAACGCCGACGAGATCGCCGAATACTTGTCTTTTTCCCGCTCCAATGTCAGTATGGGATTAAAGGAATTGCAATCATGGCGGCTGGTCAAGCTCTTGCATCAACCGGGCGATCGCCGCGAATACTTTGAACCGCCCAAGGATATCTGGGATATTTTCAAGGCCTTGCTGGAAGAGCGCCGCCGCCGGGAAGTGGAGCCCACCTTGTCCATGCTGCGCGATGCTCTGCTGGAAAATCCGGCTAGCGAAGCAGACCGCATCGCCCAGCAGCGCATGCGGGAAATGTATGATTTGATAGAGCTGTCCAGCTCCTGGTTTGACGATGTGCAGCGGCTGTCGCCGGAAACCCTGAGCGCCCTGATGAAGATGGGCTCCAAGGTAAAAAAACTGCTGGACGTCCGCGACAAGCTCCGCTTCTCCGGCGGCACGGACAAAGGCGACAAACAAGACGCCCTTGATCACACCGATCACAACGGCGAAGAGTTTTAACAGGGGAATCAGCAGATGTCCATGCGACTGAACAGATTTTCTTTATCCTCGCTGTACCGCAGGTGGCCGCGTTTTACACGGCTGCCGCTGGCGCTGGAAATCACGCTGGCGCTGCTGCTGAAGATCCTGATCCTGACACTGCTGTGGAAATTCTTCTTCGCCCATCCGCAGGTCAAGAAGATGCGCATGCCCCTGCCGCAAGTGGAACAGCACTTGCTGGCTCAAAATGCCGAGCCCGTTGCGCCGGCCGCTTCCGAGATTTCAAAAACTACTGACAAAGGCTCTCCATGACCTCGATAGATGAAGTCGTTGCGCTATCGCGGCTGCAATTTGCAGCTACCGCGATGTATCACTTTTTGTTTGTGCCGCTGACGCTGGGCCTATCCTGGGTGCTGGTCATCATGGAATCCGTGTACGTGATGACGGGCAAGGAAATCTATCGCGACATGACCAAATTCTGGGGCAAATTGTTCGGCATCAATTTTGCAATGGGCGTTACCACCGGCCTCACGCTGGAATTCCAGTTCGGCACCAACTGGGCCTACTACTCGCACTATGTCGGCGACATCTTCGGCGTACCGCTGGCGATTGAAGGCATGATGGCCTTCTTCCTGGAGTCGACCTTTGTCGGCCTGTTCTTCTTTGGCTGGAGCCGCCTGTCCAAGGTGCAGCATCTGGGAGTCACCTTCCTGGTGGCGCTGGGTTCCAACCTGTCGGCGCTGTGGATCTTGATCGCGAACGGCTGGATGAATAATCCCGTCGGCGCCGAGTTCAACTTTGAAACGATGCGCATGGAGCTAGTCAACATGCAGGACGTCATCTTCAATCCTGTGGCCCAGGTCAAATTCGTGCATACCGTGGCAGCGGGCTATGTGACGGCATCCATGTTCGTGCTCGGCATTTCGGCCTTCTATTTGCTGAGGGCGCGCGATACTTCTTTTGCGTTGCGCTCTTTTGCCGTTGCTGCCGGCTTTGGCCTGGCATCCACCTTGTCGGTGATCGTGCTCGGCGATGAATCCGGCTACACCGCCGGCGAGGTCAACAAGGTCAAGCTGGCGGCAATCGAAGCCGAATGGGAAACGGAACCGGCGCCGGCCGGCATCACCCTGTTCGGCATGCCGAATGATAAGGAGGAGCGTACCGATTATGCCGTCAAGATTCCCTACGTGCTGGGGCTGATCGCAACGCGCTCCGCCGATACCCAGGTGAAGGGCATCAAGGACCTGAAAAAAGATCATGAAGCGCGCATACGCAACGGCATGCTGGCCTATTCCGCGCTGCTGCGGCTGAAGTCTGGCGACAAGTCGCCGGAGGCGCACGCCGAATTCAACAGGCTGAAAGTCGACCTCGGCTTTGGCCTGCTGCTGAAAAAGTATACCGACAAGGTTGTCGATGCCACGCCGGAACAAATCCGGATGGCGGTAAACGATACCATTCCCAAGGTCGCCCCGCTGTTCTGGTCGTTCCGCCTGATGGTGGGATTGGGCATGCTGTTCCTGGCAATTTTCTCGGCATCGTTCTATTTCCTGATCCGCAAGCAACTGGCGCCGCAGCGCTGGTTACTGAGGCTAGCCATGTTCAGTATCCCGCTGCCGTGGATCGCCGCGGAAATGGGCTGGTTCACGGCGGAATACGGCCGCCAGCCGTGGACCATTTCGGGAGTCCTGCCTACCCATCTATCCGCGTCCAGCCTGCAGCCATCCAGCCTGTATTTCAGCCTGGCCGGTTTCGTCGGCTTCTATACGGTCTTGCTGGTCATAGAACTGATGCTGATGATTAAATATGTGAAGCAGGGGCCGAGCAGCCTGCATACCGGCAAATATCATTTCGAGCAAAACACGCCCATTGCAGGCAGCGCAACCACTGCAGGAGCAGCATCATGATCTTTGACTATGAAACACTAAAAATTATCTGGTGGGCCTTTGTCGGCGTGCTGATCATAGGATTTGCCGTCACCGACGGCTTTGATATGGGGGTCGGCATGCTGCTGCCCTTTGTAGGCCGGACCGACGCCGAGCGCCGGGTGTTGCTCAATTCCGTGGGTCCGACCTGGGAAGGCAACCAGACCTGGCTGGTCACGGCCGGCGCCGCCACCTTTGCCGCCTGGCCGCTGGTGTACGGCGCCGCATTCTCCGGTTTTTACGTCGCCATACTATTGCTGCTGTTCGCCCTCTTTTTCCGCCCGGTAGGCTTTGACTACCGCAGCAAACTGCAAAACCCGGCCTGGCGCAATGCCTGGGACTGGGGCCTGTTTGCCGGCGGTTTCGTGCCGCCGCTGATCTTCGGCGTCGCTTTCGGCAACCTGCTGCTGGGTACACCGTTTGACTATGACGACACGATGCGCGTGACCTATCACGGCGGCTTCTTCGGGTTGCTGAATCCTTTCGGCCTGCTGTCGGGAATCTTGAGCGTCGCCATGCTGGCGATGCACGGCGCCAGTTTTCTGCAAGTGAAGACCGAGGGCGATGTTGCCAAGCGTGCCCGCAAGGCCGCCGCCGCCGCTGCGGTAGTTACCATCGTCTGCTTTGTCGCCGCCGGCGTCTGGATCGCCACTAGCGTAGAAGGCTACCGTATTACCAGCATGCCAGCCGCCGGCTCGGCCTTCATGCCGCTGGCGAAAACGGTGGAAAGAGTGGCCGGCGGATGGATGGGCAACTACACGCTCCAGCCGCTGCTATGGCTGGTGCCGGGTTGCACGATACTGGCTACCGTGCTGTGCCTGCTGTTTACCGGCATGCACAAATCCCTGCCGGCGTTCATCGCCAGCGCCACCGCCGTGGCAGGCATCATCCTGACTGCCGCCAGCGCGATGTTCCCTTTCATCATGCCGTCTTCACTGGATCCGAACAGCAGCCTGACCGCGTGGGATGCCGTCTCCAGCCACCGCACCCTGGGCATCATGTTCTGGGTCGTCGTGATCCTGATGCCTGTCGTCATGCTGTACACGAGTTGGGTATATCGCGTGATGCGCGGCAAGGTGACGCTGCAGCACATCCAAGACAACGAACATTCTGCCTATTAAGAACGGAGAAATTCATGTGGTACTTCACCTGGATATTGGGAGTAGGACTGGCGCTGGCTTTCGGCATCATCAATGTGATGTGGCTGGAAGCCAATTATTCCTTTGGCATACGCGACGAGGACACGACCAGGGAGCGCTTTGAACAGGCGAAATTGAAGACAGACAAAAAATAAATACGGTTGCATATGCGCGGTCTGCGCTTCAGTCCCAGTGTCCTGTTCCGTAAATTCGTAGCATAAAAGATGACGAGAATCGAACCGAATACTGCGTCAAAAATGCTCGCAAGGGGCTCGCCCTTGCTGCGCTTTTTTCCTTGTCTCGATCCGATTTCGTCACTTTTATTTTGCTACGAATTTACGGAACAGGACACTAGCCGCCAGCCGTAGAACTTGCAGATCAGGCATTGCATGCCGCCCAACGCTGCGGGCGGCATGTCCGGGACACCAGGTCATGACAGAATATAAGCATCCCGGCAACATTTTCTAGCGCCCCATGCGTCAAGCCCACCCTGGACAGCCAGGATCAGGAATTGCAAGTGGTCGGCAGCAAGGCGCTTTCCTTGTTTAAACAATGGCAAAGCAGCAATGACGGCTTACGCATTGCTGCTCAGGCCATGCTTCCAGAAACAAACCGTTCCGCCGGATGATGCGGCTCACTGCCGCAAGCCCCCCCGATCCGCCCATCAAAAACACGTAAGCCCTTATTTTCAAACAAATTTTTCTTGTAACATAGCTGACATTTTCCTTGACTCGGCAATTGGGCCTTGCGTACACTCACACGATCCTTTAAACCCAAGCGTCGACTCGATTAGACAAATTACCGCCTATGAAACAATTCCGACATCGACTATCTCTTGCCCTGACTTCAGCACTACTGGTATGGTCTAGCCCACAATTAAGTCATGCAGGAGAAAATGACCTGTATGTGCAGGAAACCCCAAGTAGCACACCCAGTCTGCCAACACCCCCGGTCCCGGTAGAAGCCTCTCCGGAAAATCCCCTCCCAGAAGCCTCCGCCCCCGACGCCGCCGTGCCTGAAGTCGATCTATGGGCCAGGATACGGACCGGCTATGCCATCCCCGATATCGATAACCAGCTCGTCACGAATCAATTGAACTGGTACAGCTCTCGCGCCGACTATATACAACGGGCCGTCGAGCGCGGTTCCCGCTACTTGTTCCATGTGGTTGAGGAGCTGGAAAAACGCGGCATGCCGACCGAGCTCGCATTGTTGCCGTTTATTGAATCTGCATTCAATCCGCAAGCCTTGTCGACGGCCAAGGCCTCCGGCATGTGGCAGTTCATGGCCGCCACCGGCCGCGACTTCAACCTGAAACAAAATATGTTCAAGGACGACAGGCGCGGCGTCATCGACTCTACTGATGCGGCGCTGACCTACCTGGAACGCTTGCATGGGATGTTCGGCGATTGGCAACTGGCGCTGGCTGCTTACAACTGGGGCGAAGGCTCCGTGCAGCGCGCGATCAAGAAACAGCAATCCCTGGGCTTGCCGATAGACTTTGAAAGCCTGTCGGCTCTGATGCCGAACGAAACAAAGAATTACCTGCCGAAGCTGCAGGCAGTCAAGAACATCATCGGCCACCCCGAACAATACAATATCAGCCTGCCCAAGCTGGAAAACCAGCCCTACTTCGTCACGATAGAGAAAACCCGGGATATCGACGTCAGGGTCGCGGCCAAACTGGCCGAACTTTCCGTCAGTGAATTCAATGCGCTGAATCCGCAGTTCAATCGCCCGGTCATTACCGGCGACAGCAGCACCAAGATCCTGCTGCCGATGGAAAATGCCGCGCTGTTCAAGGAGAACCTGAGCAAGTGGCAAGGGCCTTTGTCTTCCTGGTCCACCCATACGGTGGGCAAAACCGAGCCGGTGGAATCGCTGGCCAGCCGGTTGGGACTAAGGCCGGAACTGATACGCGAAGTGAACCTGATCCCTGCAAAGATGCTGGTCAAGGCTGGCTCTACGCTGCTGGTTCCAAAATCCTCCAGAGCTCCGGATCAGGATATTTCGATGGAAATTGCGGAAAAAGCGCAGCTGATCATTGAAAAAAATCCGCCTCCCGGCCGGCAGGTCAATTTCAAGGTCGGCAAACGCGATAGCTTGAACTCTGTCGCCAAACGTTACAGGGTCAGCGTCGCCCAGCTAAAGAGCTGGAACAACCTGAAGCACGATAGTATTGCCGCCGGCCAGACCTTGCAAATTCATCTGCCCTATGTAGCTGCAACTGCCGCCAAGGGAAAAACGCTGCACGTGGCCGCTCACAGCGCGCCTGCGGCCAAGATAGCGCAACGTGGCATGCGGGCTCCAGCAGGACACAAAGCTCCAGCCAAGGTTCTGCTAGCCAGCGCCAAGCCGGTGAAAAAACGTCACGGCTAAGTAGGCCCGGGTAAACGCAAAATGGCGCAGATTCCTCTGCGCCATTTTTATTTGTACCGGTCAAGCCGCCCCAGGAGCGGGGCTTCCTGCCATTCCTCAGGCAATGGGCTTACTTTGCCTGGTTGGAGTAAATGATCCAGTAACGGGCCAGGTCGGCGGGACCGTCTTTGCCTTGAACAGATTTCAATACCTTGATTGCATTGGCTTTCTTGCCCGCCTGCAGGTAAGCGATACCCAAGTGCAGCTTGGCGTCATCCGCGTGCTTGATATTGTCCTTGGCAATGCCTTTCTCCATCAAGGCCAGGCCCTTGTCAGTCTGACCGGCAGTAACGTACAGGTAACCGAGGTTAACCAGGCCGGTGCCGTCCTTGCTTTGCTCGGCGTCTGTTTCGGCTGCGGCCAGGCCCTTATTGCTTTCGGCCAGGTTTTTATTGGCCAGATCGCGCAGGCGCTTGTGGCGCTCCGCTTCCGGGCCAGTGCCCAGGGCGCCTGATTTATAGCCCAGATCGATCAGCTTGATGGCTTCAGACGGGAAGCCCGCTTGCAGCGACAATTGCGACATTTCCATGAAATCATTTGTCTTCGTCAACTGGCCTACCGCCAATCGCAGGCGATACAGATCCAGCGACATACGTTCGGAAAAGCCTGGCTTGCCAGGTAAACGGCTCAGCAAATCTGTCCACAATTCCTTCTTCGGATAGTAAGCCAGCAATTTTTCCAGTGCATTGACATAGCCGCCTTTGTCGTTTTGCTTCAGCGCCGCATTGGCATACAGCTGCAAGCTTGTTTCGCTCGGCGTACGGCCCGCTCTTTCATCCGACGACAGGTCGGCCTGCACTTCTTTCAACGTGCGGCCATAGTCGCCGCTCATGTACAGGGACTGGATCAGGAAAGGACGCATCGCCGGGTCATTGCCGCCGTCTGCATAGAAACGCGTGATCGATTGCACAGTCTTGGCATAGTTGCCCGCTTTGTAGTAAGCGCCGGCCAAAGCCTTCAGATAAGTCAGGTGATCCGGGCCGGACAATTTATTGGTGGCCAGCACGGCTTCATAAGCGTGAATTGCGGTGTCGTTGTCGCCTGCCGCTGCAGCTACTGCCGCGCGCATGCGTTCAATCGTAAAGCTTTCACTGGCATTTTTGCCGCTGATGCTATCCGTCTCACGCAGCTTGGCCAGCGCTTCCTTGTATTTTTTTGCTTTGAACAAGTCGCTGGCAGCTTGTACATGCTTGCCGATTTCAGGGCGCAAGGCTTCCTGGGCGTATGCGGTATTGCCGACGACACCGGTCAATTCAGGAATGGAACTCAGGCCGATAACAGCAAGCAGTACAGCCAGGCGAGACAGTCGAAATTGCTTCATATTTTGATCTCTCAATCAACAAATTTAATGAATTGTGGATTCAACACGGGTGATGCGGAGTGTATACCATGTTACGTCCAGAGTTGACAAAAACTCGACGATGGCATGATGTCCAGCCCAGGCATCTGAAATGCGAATCTCGTGAATATGAAAAATGGCAGGGATAACCCTGCCATTTTTTTATCATAACTTAGATTTTAGCACTGACAAATCGCAAGATTACAAATTAATCATTGATGAATTGCTCGTTACCGATCATGCCTATCTTGGTCACGCCCAGACGCTGGGCCGATGCCATCACTGCCGCCACCGATTTGTACGCCACCAGCTTGTTGGGCTTCAGGTGCACTTCCGGCTGGTTCGGCTGGGCTGCCACTTCACGCAGCTTGCTTTCCAGCTCGTCGCGGCCAGCCACGGCAACGCCGTTCCACAGCACCGTGCCGTCAAAGTCCACGTCGATCGTGATCACTACCGGATCCTGCAGCGGCTTGGACGGCGTGCTGGTCGGCATGTTCAGGTTGACTGCGTGGTTCTGGATAGGGATGGTGATGATCAGCATAATGATCAGCACCAGCATGACGTCGATCAGCGGCGTCATGTTCATTTCTATCATCACATCGGGTTCGGCTGAACTGCTGCCTGAGCCTACATTCATTCCCATGTGGGTTCCTTTCTTCCGTTAATTATAGCCATGGCTTTTCTGCTTGGTTCCTCTCCCCTTGCAGGGAGAGGAGTTGGGCTGATTAGCCTCCGCGCGGCGGCGGTTCGGTCACAAACGCGACCTTGGCTATGCCTGCTCTTTGCGCCGTCAGGATCACCTTGCCGACATACTTATACTGGGCGTTCTGGTCGCCGCGTATATGCAGTTCCGGCTGTGGCACCATCACAGCGATTTTCTTG
>DATHMC010000237.1:0-10494 GCA_035487495.1 Undibacterium sp. | reverse complement strand
ACACTGCGGTGACTGCAGATTTTTATGAATTGGGCATGGGTGATCCTTACGTGATTTCCGCTGCTCACGGCGACGGCGTCGTTGACCTGGTCGAGGAATCGCTGGACATCGCTTTTGCGCAGCGCCCCCCCGAAGAGCCGGAACCGGAAGATATCGTCAAAGGCATCAAGATTGCGATAGTCGGGCGCCCTAATGTCGGTAAATCCACGCTGGTCAACACCCTGCTGGGTGAAGACAGGGTGATTGCGTTTGACATGCCGGGCACTACGCGCGATTCCATCGAAATTCCATTTGAACGCGATGGCAAGCATTACACGCTGATCGATACCGCAGGTATCCGTCGCCGCGGCAAAGTGTTTGAGGCAATCGAAAAATTCTCAGTCGTCAAAACCTTGCAGTCTGTTTCCGAAGCCAACGTAGTGCTGCTGCTACTGGATGCGCAACAAGATATTTCCGAGCAGGATGCGCATATCGCAGGATTTATTCTTGAGTCCGGCCGCGCGCTGGTGGTTGGCGTGAATAAATGGGATGGCCTGCAAAGCGACAGGCGCGATGAAATCAAGATGGACATCGATCGCAAGCTGAGTTTCCTTTCATTTGCCAAATTTCATTATGTGTCGGCGTTGAAATCAACCGGCATTGCGCCTTTGATGAAGTCTGTCGACGCGGCCTACGCTGCGGCGATGGCCAACTTGTCCACACCTAAGCTGACGCGGGCCCTGATCGAGGCCGTCGAGCATCAGCAGCCGAAGCGCAAGGGGTCTATACGTCCCAAGATGCGTTACGCTCACCAGGGCGGCCAAAATCCACCTATCATTGTCATCCACGGCAATGCACTGGAAGCGATTGGCGACGTGTATAAGCGCTATCTGGAAAAACATTTCCGTGAAACTTTTTCGCTGACAGGGACTCCATTACGTATCGAGATGCGATCGGGTAAAAATCCTTTCGCAAAAACCGAGAAGTAAGCGGCTGCCTTGAGGCGCTGCATGACGGGATGGGGCCACAGGACTCCGCTCCCGTCTGCGGGCCGGCATTTCCTGGCACCAAAATCGAAAATAGATTACAGTGATATCGTAATTAACTTTTGGGACACTTGAGATTTAATAAATTGTCCCCAACTCCTGAACACAACAACACAATGGAGCTGTTATGAGCAACAAAGGGCAACTGTTACAAGACCCGTTCTTAAATGCGTTACGCAAAGAACACATCCCCGTCTCCATCTATCTGGTGAATGGCATTAAATTGCAGGGCCATATTGAATCTTTTGACCAATATGTCGTATTGCTGCGCAATACGGTCACCCAGATGGTTTACAAGCATGCGATCTCCACCGTGGTACCCGCCCGCGCGGTAAGCATCAATCTCGAATCTGAAGCTGAGTAATCATTTGGTTTGTTGCAACTTGGAAAAATGTCTTTGACTACGCGCGCCGCTTTAGTCGGTGTTGACTTCGGTAAAGACGATTTTGCCGCGAGTGTGGAAGAGCTTTCTCTGCTCTCCCAATCCGCGGGAGCTGAGCCGATTACAACGATCACGTGCAAGCGCTCCAGTCCCGACGCCGCCTTGTTTGTCGGGTCAGGCAAGGCAGATGAGATTGCGCATGCAGTCGCCGACGCCAAACTTGATATTGTCATCTTTAATCATGCGCTGTCTCCCGCGCAGCAAAGAAATCTTGAGCGGCACCTTAAAGTACGGGTAGTAGATCGTACCAGCCTGATTCTCGACATATTTGCCCAACGCGCGCATAGCCATGAGGGCAAGGTCCAGGTTGAGTTGGCACAATTGCAGCATCTGGCAACCCGGCTGATACGGGGCTGGACGCATCTTGAACGACAAAAAGGCGGTATAGGCCTGCGAGGGCCGGGCGAGACTCAGCTGGAAACCGACAGGCGCTTGCTTGGCGATCGCGTGAAGGCCCTCAGGGCAAAAATGGACAAGTTGCACAGGCAGAGAGAGACGCAAAGGCGCTCGCGCGGCAGGAGCCACACTTTTTCCGTGTCCCTGGTCGGCTATACCAATGCCGGCAAGTCCACTTTGTTTAATTCGTTGACCAAGGCTGGCGCCTACGCGGCAAACCAGCTGTTTGCAACACTGGATACTACGTCAAGGCGCCTGTATCTGGGCGATGCCGGCAATGTGGTGATTTCGGATACGGTAGGTTTTATTCGTGAATTGCCGCATCAACTGGTGGCGGCTTTCAGGGCAACGCTGGAAGAAACCATACATGCTGATTTGCTATTGCATGTGGTCGACGCCAGTAGCCCGGTACGTTTGGACCAGATAGAGCAGGTCAACCAGGTTTTGAAGGAAATTGGCGCTGATCATATTCCACAGTTGCTCGTGTGGAATAAGATCGATTTGGCCGGCATGGAGCCGGGTCTGGAGCTGGGCGAGTATGATAAAATCCACAGGGTTTTTCTAAGCGCTCAAACCGGTGCTGGAATGGACATGCTGAGGCAGGCAATTGGCGAATTTGCAAAAGAAGATGCATTAAAACGGTTGAATCCTGTCCAGGTAGTGGAGTTGGACGACGCGCGTTTTAATTGAAGCTCATGAATTTAAGCTGTATGGCTTACTTGTAGTCCAACCTACTATTTTCATTGGAAAACGACAGAATGGTTGTTTCATTTCTAAAAAAAATCGGTTTGACGCTTTCGCTGAATGACCCCCAATGGGGGCGCGGCTCAAAGAACGATAACCAGGACGGGAAAAAGCCGACAGACGGCCCTCCTGATCTGGACCAGTTATGGCGTGATTTCAATCAGCGCCTGAGTCGCCTGTTTGGCCAAAAAGGAAATGGCGGTGGCGATGGCGGCGGTTTTACGCCGGATGCTGCCGGCGCAAAATTAGGCTTGGGCGTCATCGTCGCCGTGCTGGCGTTCATCTGGATGGTCAGCGGATTTTTTATCGTACAAGAGGGCCAGACGGCGGTCATTACGACCTTCGGCAAATACAGCCATTCTACCGTGGCAGGTTTTAACTGGCGCTGGCCTTATCCAATACAAGGGCATGAAATCGTCAACGTCTCGCAAGTGCGTACCGTTGAGGTCGGCTATCGTTCCAATGTAAAAAACAAGCAGCCTAAAGAGGCGCTGATGCTGACCGACGACGAGAATATCGTCGACATACAATTCGCAGTCCAGTACAAGCTGAAGAGCGCCGCAGAGTGGCTGTACAGCACGCGTGACCCGGAAGAGGCGATGAGGCAGGTTGCCGAGACGGCGATCCGTGAAATCGTCGGCAAAAGCAAGATGGACTTCGTGTTGTATGAAGGGCGCGCAAAAGTTGCGCTGGATGTGCAAACCCTGATGCAGCAGATTTTGGACCGCTACAAAGCCGGCGTGCAGGTAACCAATGTGACCATGCAAGGCGTGCAGCCCCCTGAGCAGGTGCAGGCGGCATTTGACGATGCGGTAAAAGCGGGCCAGGACAGGGAGCGTCAAAAGAATGAAGGCCAGGCCTATGCGAATGATGTGATACCCAAGGCGCGTGGCGAAGCATCCCGCCTGTTGCAAGATGCGGAAGGCTACAAATCCCGTGTAGTGGAAAATGCCCAGGGTAATGCGGCACGCTTCAGGCAAGTGCTGGTCGAATATCAAAAAGCGCCGGCCGTGACGCGCGACCGGCTGTATATCGACACCATGCAGCAAATATTCTCCAGTACCACCAAGTTGATGATGGATACCAAAAATGGCAACAACATGATTTACCTGCCGTTGGATAAATTGATTTCCCAATCGGATGCGGCCGCCAAGGCCGCGCAGGCGCCGGCGCCGGTTGCGCCCGCCAGCCAGTCCGCCGATAGTGTGCCGACGGTAGAGATGCGGTACAGCAGGGACAGCCGCAGCCGGGATTCCAGGGACTCGCGCGATAGGGAGAGCCGATAATGAACAGGCTTATATCCTCTATCATTGCGGTTGCCATCGCGCTGATGATTCTTTATTCGACCATCTTTGTCGTTGACCAAAAATCGTACGCGATTGTGTTTGCCCTCGGCGAAGTCAAATCTGTGATCAGCGAGCCCGGCCTGCACTTCAAACTGCCGCCGCCGTTCCAGAATGTGTTGATGCTGGACAAGCGCATTCTGACGATAGACTCGCCGGAGACTGACCGCTTCATTACTGCTGAGAAAATGAATATTCTCGTGGATACCTACGTCAAGTGGCGTATCACCGAGCCCAGGCTGTATTTCGTCAGCTTCGGCGGCGAGGAGCGCCGTGCCCAGGACCGGATGTCGCAGATTGTGAAGGCGGCACTGAATGATGAAATTACCAAGCGTACCGTGCGTGATGTCATTTCAGGCGAACGCGGCAAGGTGATGGAGGCGATCAGGTCCAAAGTAACCGACGAGGCGAAGCAAATCGGCGTTGAAATCATCGATGTGCGCTTGAAGCGCGTGGATTATGTGGAGCAGATCAATAACTCTGTATACGACCGCATGAAGTCCGAGCGTGCCCGGGTCGCCAATGAATTGCGCTCCACAGGCGCTGCCGAGTCTGAAAAAATTCGCGCAGATGCCGACAGGCAAAGGGTGGTTATTCTGGCGGAGGCGTATCGCGAGGCGGAAAAAATGCGCGGCACCGGCGATGCGGAGGCATCGCAGATCTATGCGCAGGCATTTGGCCAGAATCCTGAATTTTACAAGTTTTACCGTAGCCTGGAAGCTTATCGAGCCAGCTTTAAAACGAAAAACGACGTGTTGGTGGTAGACCCCAATTCCGAGTTCTTCAAATACTTTAAAGCACCAGGAGTCGGGGCGGCAGCGGCCACGAAGGGGAAGTAACAATTTATCGATCCGTTCAAGCAGGCATTTGAACGGGCTGCAAATGGGCAGGCGGCAATCTTTTGATTGCTGCCTGCTTACGTCTGTTCAGATATCTTGTACTAAATTGGGGGCGTTGAGCATGTTGACTTTAGCCCTGGCATTTGGCCTGATGTTGGTATTGGAAGGTCTGCTGCCCCTTGTATTTCCCCGGCAATGGCGGGAGACTTGGCAACGCATAGCGCAGTTTTCTGACGGACAGGTCCGCTTTCTCGGCTTGTTGCTGGGAGTTTGTGGATTGCTGATCGTTATAATCGTATCTTTTTTGACTGATTTTTGAATTTATTCTCATGCCAAATTGGCTTTTACCCGAAAATATCGCTGATGTCTTGCCGTCCGAGGCCCGCAAGATAGAAGAACTGCGACGTGTGCTCCTGGATAATTTCAGGTTGTACGGTTATGAACTGGTGATGCCGCCGATGCTGGAGTATCTGGAGTCCCTGTTGACGGGCGCCGGCCAGGACATGGATTTGCGCACCTTTAAACTGGTTGACCAGCTATCGGGCCGCACGATGGGGGTCCGGGCTGATATGACCACCCAAGTGGCCAGGATAGATGCGCATCTGTTGAATCGCGCTTCGGTGACGCGCCTTTGCTATGCCGGCAGTGTCTTGCAGACGCGTCCGTCCGGCCTGCACGCAACTCGTGAGCCGATACAGATAGGCGCCGAAATTTACGGACATGCGGGCCTGGAAGCTGACGCCGAGATCCAGGAACTGGTGCTGGCTTCGCTGGCCCTGGCAAATATCTCCGAAGTTCGCCTCGATCTGTGCCACGTGGGCGTGCTGCGCGCCTTGTTGGCCAGCGATGCAGAGGCCAAGAAGCACGAGGCCAGCCTGTTTGCATTATTGCAAGCAAAAGATATCCCGGCACTGGATGTCATATCCAGGGATTTTTCGCCTGTGGTCAGGAAGGCCTTGCTGGATTTGCCGGGTCTGTATGGCGACATTTCAGCGATACAGCGTGCCCGCCAGGTCTTGCCGCAGCTTGCTGGAATTGCAACCGCCCTGGATGAGCTGGAGTATCTGGTCAAGCTGGCCGGTAGCGCGCAGGTAACCATAGATTTGGCTGATTTGCGCGGTTACCACTATCATAGCGGGGTAATGTTTAACGCGTTTGTGCCAGGTTTGCCAAATGCTGTCGCACGCGGCGGTCGCTATGATCATGTGGGCGAGGCATTCGGCAGGGCGCGTCCGGCAACCGGCTTCTCCCTTGATTTGCGGGAATTGGCACGTTTGATGCCTCTGGCAGAGCGCAAGGATGCCATCCTGGCCCCGTGGAGCCGGGATGAGTCTTTGCGTCAAAAAATTGTAGAGCTTCGTAAGGCAGGCGAGATAGTTATTCAAAGCTTGCCGGGTCACGATAGTGAACAGGACGAATTTGACTGCAATCGGGCAGTCGTATTTGATGATGGTAAGTGGATTCTTAAAAACGTAGGCTGAGTGATGTCACAAAATAAAATCGCAAAAAACGTCGTCGTAATTGGTACCCAGTGGGGCGACGAGGGCAAGGGTAAAATCGTTGACTGGTTGACTGACCACGCACAAGGAGTTGTGCGTTTTCAGGGCGGTCATAATGCCGGCCATACACTGGTCATCGGCGGCCAGAAGACCGCATTGCAATTGATCCCTTCCGGCATCATGCGCGCGGGAGTTGCCTGCTATATTGGCAACGGCGTAGTGTTGTCGGTGCCGGATTTGCTGCGCGAAATCGACAAGTTGCAAGCCGTCGGCGTGGAAGTCGCTTCGCGGCTGAAAGTGTCCGAAGCCTGCCCGGTTATTTTGCCTTATCACACGGCACTGGATGCGGCGCGCGAAGCGGCCCGCGGCGCCGCAAAGATCGGCACTACCGGCAAGGGCATCGGCCCTGCGTATGAAGACAAGGTGGCGCGCCGCGCCATTCGCGTCGCCGATTTGTTGAATGCCGAGCGCTTTGCGGAAAAGCTGAAAGAGAACCTGGATTACCATAACTTCGTGCTGACGAACTACCTGAAGGCGCCGGCAGTCGATTACCAGAAAACCCTGGATGACGCATTGGCGACGGTGCCGCGTTTGCGTCCGATGGTGGCGGACGTTTCCAGCGCCCTGTACGCGGCGCACAAGGCGGGCGCCAGCCTGCTGTTTGAAGGCGCGCAAGGCAGCTTGCTGGATGTGGATCACGGCACCTACCCGTTTGTCACTTCCAGCAACTGCGTGGCTGGAAACGCGGCAGCCGGCACCGGCGTCGGCCCTAACATGCTGCACTACATTCTGGGTATTACCAAAGCCTACACAACCCGCGTCGGTTCCGGACCGTTCCCGTCGGAATTGCCTACCGACCAGGGCGTCGGCAAACACCTGGCCAGCGTCGGCCATGAGTTTGGCACCGTCACTGGCCGCGCCCGTCGCTGCGGCTGGTTCGATGCCGCCCTGCTGAAACGCTCCATGCAAATCAATGGTGTTTCCGGCATGTGCCTGACCAAGCTGGACGTGCTGGATGGATTGGAGACACTGAAGCTGTGCACAGGCTATACCGTGGATGGCAAGGCCGTGGATATCTTCCCGGTCGGCGCGGAAGAGGCTGCGCGTTGCGTGCCTGTCTACGAAGAGATGCCGGGCTGGACCGAGTCCACCGTGGGCGCCAAGAGCCTGGATGCATTGCCTGTTGCGGCCCGTAACTACATCAAGCGCATTGAAGAATTGGTCGGCGCACCGGTCGATATGATTTCGACCGGACCGGATCGTGAAGAGACCATTGTTTTGCGTCACCCATTTATATAAGTTAAAGAAAAAAAAGAAGGTAGAGTATGAATAAGCCAGTGTCAGACGATAAGCATTTGTGGGTTAGCTGGGATGCTTATCACCGCTCGATTGAGCAACTTGCTTCGAAAGTGCACGAATCCGGTTGGAAGTTCGACCAGGTGCTGTGCCTGGCGCGCGGCGGCTTGCGTCCGGGCGATATTTTTTCGCGGATATTCGACGTGCCGCTGGCCATTTTGTCGACCAGCTCTTACCGCGAAGAGTCGGGAACCGTGCAGGGCCAGCTGGATATAGGCAAGTATATTTCGATGACCAAGGGTGCGCTGGAGGGCAAGGTGCTGGTGGTGGACGATCTGGTCGACTCCGGTGTGACGCTGGAAAAGGTGCTGCATCATTTGCGCGAAAATTTCCCGGCAGTCACGGACGTTAAATCTGCGGTAATCTGGTGCAAGGGCTGCTCGTCGATCAAGCCGGATTTCTATCTGGATTATTTGCCGAGCAATCCATGGATACATCAGCCGTTTGAAGAGTACGACAGCATTCGGCCGCATCAGCTGAATGCCTGGCTAAAAAAGGGCGCGTCGAAAGAGTAGGTCCAAAGGACGGGAGCGAATGAAAATTTGCTTCCGTTTTTGTTTGTGGCGCCGGTGGCAATTGGGAGGGGTGTAGGATTGACTGAGCGTCGGCGACGTGGGGCGGCTTGGTGCAAATATGCGTTTCTGTCATTGGAAATGAAAAGGTCCGTTGATTCATGTGAATCAACGGACCTTCAATATAGCTTGGTGCCCACGGAGGGACTCGAACCCCCACACCCGAAGGCACATGGACCTGAACCATGCGCGTCTACCAATTCCGCCACGTGGGCAACGAAAGGCGAAATTATATACTATTTTTTGCAAACGTCTACAAATATTTTAAATAAATTCGATGCGTAGGAAATGTGTTCATGTCGGGGAGGGGGCGCGAAAGACTTCTGCGTTTGATGGCCGCGGCGCGGAAATTGAAGGTAAAATTATTGCGGATATGAAAAAGCCCGCTGATCCAATTACGAATCAACGGGCTTCCAAATTGTGGTGCCCACGGAGGGACTCGAACCCCCACATCCGAAGACACATGGACCTGAACCATGCGCGTCTACCAATTCCGCCACGTGGGCAGCGAAGAACAACATTATAGACCATCTGCAAAGGATGTCAAGGGATTTGCTTGTAATAAAACAAGAATTGTTAGGTAATTACTGCGCTGTCCGGTAAACTAGGCAAGCCGCGCGTTGCACGGCATGTATTTCAACTATAGAGAATATTTTCCGCTTTTGAATAAACACTCATACCCCATTCCCAGCCGCGAGGAAATTCTCGGCATACTGCGCACCTCCAAGGGCAAGCAGACGGTGGAAACAATTGCAGGCAAACTGGGCGTCAAGCCCGAGGAGTTTGATGGCATGGTGCGACGACTGAACGCGATGGAAAGAGATGGTCAGATCAAGCAAGACAAATCAGGTCAGTATGCCTTAGCTAATCAGGACAATTTTATCTCTGGTCGCGTCAGCAGCCATCGCGATGGCTACGGCTTCCTGATCCCGGATGACGGCAGCGAAGACTTGTTCCTGCCGGAGAAGGAGATGCAGCGCGTATTGCACGGTGATAAAGTTACCGCGCGCATCGTCGGCACCGACAGGCGCGGTCGCCTTGAGGGCGGGATCGTAGAAATTCTGGAGCGTGCCAACACCCATGTGATAGGTCGCCTGTTGAATGAAAATGGGGTCTGGATCGTGGCCCCTGAAGATAAGCGCTTCAGCCAGGATATCCTGCTGGCAGGCTCGCCCGGCAAGGCCAAGTCGGGCCAGGTGGTCAGCGTCGAGTTGACCGAGCAACCGACCAAATATGCGCAGGCCGTGGGCAAGATCGTCGAAGTGCTGGGCGACGTGGATGACCCGGGCATGGAAATCGAAATCGCGGTCAGGAAATTCGGCGTGCCGCATGAATTTTCCGCGGCGGCGAAAAAAGCGGCCGAAAAATTACCGACGCAGATACGTGCCGCAGACCTGGAAGACAGGGTGGATTTGCGCGACATCCCATTTGTCACCATCGACGGCGAGGATGCTCGCGATTTCGACGATGCCGTCTATTGCGAACAGGTCAAAGTGGGACGCAGCAAAGGTTATCGCCTGCTGGTCGCGATTGCCGACGTCAGCCACTATGTTAAACCCAACGATGCGCTGGACCATGACGCCTTGTTGCGTAGCACGTCGGTCTACTTCCCGCGCCGCGTCATACCGATGCTGCCCGAAAAACTTTCCAATGGCTTGTGCTCGCTGAATCCCGATGTGGACAGGCTGACCCTGGTCTGCGATATGGTCGTCACGCCGGATGGCGATGTCACTGCCTACCAGTTCTATCCGGCGGTGATCCATTCCGCTGCGCGTTTCACCTACACGGAAGTCGCTGCGATCCTCGGCAACACCAAGGGCCCGGAAGCCAACAAGCGCCTGCCGCTGGTGCCGCATCTGTTGCATTTGTATGAAGTGTTCCATGCCTTGCTGCGCGCGCGCCAGGCGCGGGGCGCGATTGACTTTGAGACGACTGAAACCTACATCGTCTGCAACCCGTCCGGCAAGATAGAAAAAATCTTGCCGCGTACCCGCAATGATGCGCATAAGTTGATCGAAGAGTGCATGCTGGCGGCAAACGTCTGCGCTGCCGATCTGTTGATGGAATACAAGCATCCGGGCACGTATCGCATCCACGCCAGCCCGACCAAGGAAAAACTGACGCAGGTCCGGAATTTCCTGAAACAAGTAGGCTTGAACCTGAGCGGCGGCGATGCGCCGTCGGCGTCGGACTATGCCGAATTGATGAAGAAAATCAAGGGCAGACCGGATGCGCCGTTGCTGCAAACCATGTTGCTGCGCTCCATGCAGCAAGCCGT
>DATHMC010000236.1:0-20646 GCA_035487495.1 Undibacterium sp. | reverse complement strand
TGCAAAATTTACCGGTGAAGTAGTTGCTCCTTTGAACTGGGCCGGCGACCAGGCTCCCAGCTACTGGAAGGACGGCAGCGTCTTCACCACCAAGGGCTTCAAGGAAGCCTTCAAGATGTACGGCGAAGCCGGCTGGCAGGGCGTGCAGCATCCTACCGAATTTGGCGGCCAGGGCTTACCCAAGCTGGTGGCGACGCCGTGCATAGAAATGCTGAACTCGGCCAACCTGTCGTTTGCGCTATGCCCTTTGCTGACCGACGGCGCGATCGAGGCCTTGCTGACGGCCGGCAGCGACGAGCAAAAAGCCGTCTACCTGGAAAACCTGATCACCGGCAAATGGACCGGCACGATGAACCTGACCGAGCCGCAAGCCGGCTCCGACCTGGCGATGGTGCGCACCCGCGCGGTACCGCAGGGCGACGGCACCTATAAAGTGTTCGGCACCAAGATTTTCATCACCTATGGCGAACACGACATGGCCGAGAATATCGTCCATCTGGTGCTGGCACGCACGCCCGATGCGCCGGAAGGCGTTAAGGGTATCTCGCTGTTCATCGTTCCCAAATTCCTGGTGAATGCGGACGGTTCACTGGGCGCGCGCAATGATGCGCACTGCGTATCCATCGAGCACAAGCTGGGCATCAAGGCCAGCCCGACCGCGGTATTGCAGTTCGGCGACCACGGCGGCGCGATAGGCACGCTGGTCGGCGAAGAAAACCGCGGCCTGGAATACATGTTCATCATGATGAATGCGGCGCGTTTTGCGGTCGGCATGCAAGGTGTGGCGGTGGCTGAGCGCGCTTACCAAAAGGCGGTGAGCTATGCCAAGGACCGCGTGCAATCGCGTGACCTGGCCGGTTCTGCGGGCCCCGTGACCATCATCCATCATCCTGATGTGCGCCGCATGCTGATGTCCATGCGCGCGCAGACGGAAGGCGCGCGTGCCTTGGCTTACGTTGCGGCAGCGGCCAGCGATGCGGCGCACTACCACGCCGATGAGGCGATGCGCAAGGCCAACCAGGCTTGCTATGAATACCTGGTGCCTATCGTCAAGGGCTGGTCCACCGAGATGTCGCTGGACGTGACCTCGATCGGCGTGCAGGTGCACGGCGGCATGGGCTTTATCGAGGAAACCGGTGCAGCGCAGCACTATCGCGACTCCAGGATACTGACCATCTATGAAGGCACGACAGCGATCCAGGCCAACGACCTGGTGGGCCGCAAGACTGCGCGTGACGGCGGCGCCACAGCCAAGGCCCTGATCGCCCAGGTGCGCGGCACCGAAGCCGAGTTGGCGACCGTGCAGTCCGACGATCTGGCGGCGATCCAGCGTCAGCTGGCGGCGGGTTCCAAGGCGCTGGAAGAGGTGGTGACTTATGTCGCTGCCAACTTCAAGGCGGACATTAAAGGCGTGTTCTCCGGCAGTGTTCCCTACCTGAAACTGGCCGGCATCGTATTGGGCGGCTGGCAGATGGCGCGCGCGGCGCTGATTGCTCATCAGAAATTGCAGGCGGGCGACGGCGATGCCAAGTTCTACCAGGCAAAAATTGCGACGGCGCGTTTCTTCGCCGAGCATATCTTGTCGGCAGCGCAGGGCTTGCGCACTTCCATCGTGGATGGCAGCGCAGGCGTGCTGGCAATACCGGAAGACCAGTTTTAAGGCTCCCGCCAGACGGTAAAAAAAAAGCGGCCCGCTGTGACGCGGGCCGCTTTTGCATGGAAAATATGGCAGCGGTTTTAGCCGTAGGCACCGCCTGTGTACAGCAGGTCAAAAGTGCGCGCCAGCACGGCGATCAGGATGCCGGCGCCTATGCCGACGGTCAGCACCAGGATCAGCGCCAGTATCCATGACGAGTCGCTGGCTTGCCCCGATCCGGGATTGTATTTGGCGTCCCATTTCTCGTCAGGGGTGAGGCCCAGTATCAATGCTTCAATGACGCTGACCAGCAGGGACAGCACCAGCAAGCTGTAGGTCAGCAGCATCGGCAGGCCGAAATACAGGCTGCCCAGGATCAAAGATATCGGCAGCGTAACAAAGTGCAGCCAGCCGGCTTTATCCTTCCAGCCACCCAGATAGAAACGATGGGCGCCTATGCTGCCCAGTAGGGCAGCCAGGAAGGTCGCGACGGTTTTGTTTTTGTGGATATTTTTCATTATCGGTGGTGTGATGCTGCGGAAGAAAGCATGATTCTAGTGCAAGGGCATGCTCTGCGTTGCGATAAATTACCGGGCCCCATGCGTTAAACTGCTTGCTTGTTATGTTTTTTGTATTAAATTTGTAGGGAAATGGCCACTGTTTATCGGCCAGACCGGGATAGCCCTTGCGGCCTGGTCCATAAACGGGCTATAATTTGCGGCTTTTTCCGCGTTTAGAACTTTTTTGGAAATATTATGGTCGTTATTCGTTTAGCTCGTGGTGGTGCAAAAAAGCGCCCTTTCTACAATATCGTTGCAACTGACTCACGCAATCGTCGTGATGGCCGTTTCATCGAGCGTATCGGTTTTTACAATCCGGTAGCGCAAGGCAATGCTGAGACAGTACGCGTCGCTCAGGATCGTCTGGCTTACTGGCAAGGCGTTGGCGCACAATTGTCGCCAGCAGTTGCTCGTCTGGTAAACGCTAAGGCTGCAGCTTAATTTTTGGCTGATATGTCTGTTGGTGGAGTGCATGTTCCTGAAGATTTAGTCCTCGTGGGTTATGTCTCGGGAGCATATGGCATTCATGGCTGGGTAAGAATACGTCCTTATTCATCGGAAGCCGATGCTTTGCTGTCGGCCAAAACCTGGTGGCTGGATAAGCCGGAGTTGCACGACGTTGATCGCATGGAAGTCAAGATCCATGGTGAAGATGTGGTTGCCCGTCTGGTCGGTGTTGCCGGCAGGGATGCGGCAGAAGCGCTGAAAGGTGCAACTGTAAAAATTTCCCGCAGCCATTTTCCTCCCTTGCCTGACGGTGAATTCTACTGGCTGGACCTGATAGGTTTGGCTGTGGAGAATACGCAGGGCGAAAGCCTGGGCGTGGTCAGGGATATGATGGATAACGGCGCGCATCCGATACTTCGTGTGGCTGCCGCCGATATTCCGGATGCAGAAGTCTCCAAGCATGAGCGGCTGATTCCCTTTGTCGACAGCTTCGTCAAAGAGGTTGATCAAAAGGGTAGAAGAGTCATCGTTGACTGGGGTCTCGATTTTTAGCAAATGTCAGGAAGGGTAGTGTGATGAGGTCAGAAAGCATGAACAATGCAGTTTGATGTCATTACATTGTTTCCCGAGATGTTTGCCGCTCTGACGCAATCCGGGGTCACCCGGCGCGCTTTCGAGCAAAAGAAATGCGAACTGGCGTTGTGGAACCCGCGTGACTTCACGACGGACCGGCATCGTACCGTGGACGACAGGCCGTATGGCGGCGGTCCCGGTATGGTGATGCTGGCCAAGCCCTTGCAGGCAGCAATCGAGGCGGCCAAGGCACGTCAGTTACAGCAGCCAGGTGCAGCGTCGGCAACTAAGGTGATTTATCTGTCCCCGCAGGGCAAGGCTTTGACGCATCAGCGGGTCATGGATATGACCAAGCTGTCCGGCGTGGTGTTGCTGTGCGGCCGTTACGAAGCGGTGGATCAGCGCTTGCTGGACCGCTACGTCGACGAAGAAATCAGCCTCGGCGATTTCGTGCTGTCCGGCGGTGAATTGCCTGCGATGGCTCTGATGGATGCGGTCATTCGGCAATTGCCCGGTGTATTGCATGACGATGCGTCGGCGGTGCAGGATAGTTTTGTCAACGGCTTGCTGGATTGCCCGCATTACACCAGGCCGGAAATATTTGAAGATGTTGCCGTGCCGCCGGTCTTGTTGGGCGGTCACCATGCCGAAATTGAAAAATGGCGGCGTGAGCGCTCGCTGGAAGCCAGCGTGCGAAAGCGGCCTGATTTGATACAGCAGGCGCGTGAAGCGGGTCTGCTGACGCGCAGCGACGAAAAATTTTTAAGCAGTTTGCAGTAAGCAGTAGCCGGGCCTTGGCGCCTGGTAATAAGCGCGGACTTCGGTCTGCATGTTAAACCCCATCCTCTACTGGGCATAGTCAGCGTATCGCAAGATGTCACTGCAGCGTCAGCAAGATGGTATTTGGAGTAATAAAAATGGATCTGATCCAAAAATTAGAGCAAGAAGAAATTGCTCGCCTCGGCAAGAACATCCCTGATTTCGCCCCAGGCGACACGGTAGTTGTCAGCGTTAACGTAGTTGAAGGCACACGCAAACGTGCCCAGGCTTACGAAGGCGTTGTTATCTCCCGTCGTAACCGCGGTTTGAATTCCAACTTCATCGTTCGCAAGATTTCATCTGGCGAAGGCGTTGAGCGTACATTCCAATTGTATTCCCCGCTGATCGCTTCGATCGAAGTCAAGCGCCGCGGTGACGTACGTCGCGCCAAGCTGTACTACCTGCGTGAACGCTCTGGCAAATCTGCTCGTATCAAAGAGAAATTGCCAACCCGTAAGACAGTCGCAGCAAAAGCAGAGTAATATTTGCTTTGATGGTGTGTTGAAAAGAGGGATGCCAGCCGGTGTCCCTTTTTTGTTTTGCAGGAGACACGGTTGGCCAAGCTTCTATTTAATCCCGAACAGTTGCCGATACTCTCGGTGGCCGACGAAGGAGCAATACCTGAACATCGTTTGACTGCCGACTGGTTGCGGCAGCATTTCGCCGATCTGCCGACCTGGTCGGTGGAGACCGGCGACGAGCAACTGCTGGCGGCCATCGAGGTGTTCCGGCCTGCGTCGGTGCTGATTCCCATCGTGATCCGCGAGCAGGGCCTGAGCCTGCTGCTGACCCATAGGGCGGCGCACCTGAACGACCACGCCGGGCAGATCAGCTTTCCCGGCGGCCGTTTTGAAGAGGTGGACGTATCGCCGGTAGAAACGGCACTGCGCGAGGCGGAAGAGGAGATCGGCCTGGATCGCAAGCATGTAGAGGTGATAGGCCGCTTGCCCGAATATAAAACCGGCACCGGTTACCGGGTGACGCCGATAGTGGCTTTGCTGCATCCTCCGTTTGAACTCAAGGCCGATCCGTTTGAGGTCGCCGAGATATTTGAGGTGCCATTGGCTTTCCTGATGAATGGCAGCAATCACCAGCGCCGCGCGTTTCATCTGCCGGATGGCGGCGGCAAGCGGGTATTCTACGCCATGCCTTACCGGCATCATTTCATCTGGGGCGCGACGGCCGGCATGCTGCGGAATTTATTCCATCTGTTAAGGGCCTGACATGGGCCTGACCCCGCCCGATAGCGGCCCAATAGCAGCCAGGCAACGATCGGGCTTCATAATCCGGCAGAATCAGTTTACACTTGCCGCATTTGCAAATTGATTCTATCCATATCGTGAATCGCCACTGGTCGACACAATAATCCATGACATTTCTTTCCATACTTTTTGCACTATTGATCGAGCAACTGAGGCCTTTGCGGGCGGATAACCCGATTTATCTGCAGGTGCAGAACCTGGCAGTCAGGGTGGAAGCATGGTGCAATGCAGGCAAAGCCACTCATGGGCGCATGGGTTGGTGGATCATTGTCGCAGGGCTGACGATACCGACCGCGATTATCTACGGGATCTGCCTGTATCTGAGCCCGTTTGCGGCCTTTGCCTGGAATATCCTGATTGTGTACCTGACACTGGGCTTTCGCCGCTACAGCCACTATTTCACTTCGATACAACTGGCCCTCAGTTCCGGCGATGAAGACGCTGCCAGGACTTATCTTGCCGAATGGACCAAGCTCGACACCGCCGGCATGGATGTGTCCGAAATATCCAGGATTGCGGTGGAGCGCGGCCTGATTGCAACGCACCGTAATGTATTCGGCGTGTTTTTCTGGTTCCTGATGCCGGCCGGCCCGGCCTGCGCTGTGATGTACCGCGTCGCTGAATACCTGGCCAAGGCATGGACCGAGCCTGAGCACATGAAGAATGAGGAGTTCGGCCTATATGCGACCAAGGTCTTCTACTGGATAGACTGGGTGCCCGCCCGCTTGACTGCGGTGGCATTTGCCGTGGTCGGCAATTTTGAAGACGCGGTGTATTCGTGGCGCAATTACGCCGACCGCTGGTCGGACGAAGTGGTCGGCATCATTCTATCCGCCGGCGGCGGGGCGCTGGGTGTGCGCCTCGGCGAGCCTGAGGAGAAGGCCATGATACTGCAGGCCGATGCGACAGCCGTCGACGTTGACAACCTGGAACTGGAAAGCCAGCCGGGCACCGAGGCGTCGCCGAGGGCGCTGCAAAGCGCGGTGGGGCTGGTATGGCGTGCTCTGTTGCTGTGGATGTTGCTGTTGTTGCTACTCTCTATTGCGGTCTGGCTATAGGCCGGCAAGTCGTGGAATAGGTGTTGCTAAAGGCCTGTTATCAATCCGGAAATGGATGGATAACAGGCCTTAGTCTTTCAACTATCTTTAAATGCACTATATTGATGTGAGGCTAACTGTCCAGCCGCAGACACATCAATTTCACGTGCGATGATCTGGGAATCAAGTCTTCTATAAGATATAATACTGATGTCTTTTAAATGTTGGTGCAGGGGCTTATCTGTCCCCATCCATCCGTAACCGCGAGCCGACCACATGGCCGATCCCACTAAAGATCAAACACCGATACGCGAGTTTTTCATCCAGGGTCTGACCAGCGATGGAAAACAATTTCGCCCCAGCGACTGGGCTGAACGCCTGTGCGGCGCGATGTCCTGCTTCAGGCCCGATGCGGGCAGGAATGCCCACCTGCAGTATTCGCCGTATGTCCGCCCCATCCTGCTGAACGGCGTGCGTTCCGTGGTGGTCAACGAGGCATTGCGCGAGATTGAGCCGCTGGCTTACCACTTCGTTGTCAGCTTTGCCAAAGACAATGATTTGCAAATCATTGACGCCTGCCTGTTGCCCGACGAACCCGCTTCAAAATAAATTTTCTCGTAATCTCTTCACGCAGCTTGCGCACGAAACGCCTGCGTAACCTGCTCGCGCAGCCAGCGATTGGCTGGGTCGTTTTCCACGTTCCGGTGCCAGTATAGGTAGACATCCCAGGACGGCATCGTGATCGGCAAAGGCACGATCTGGTTGCCAAATTGCAGGTTGGCGATCCGCGCGTAGCCCTCCGGCATCGTCAGCAGCAAATCGGTTTGGCTGACGACCCGGCAAGCGGCAAAATAGTGCTGGCAGCGCAAACGTATCCTGCGTTGCAGGCCCAGCCGGCTCAACTCAAAGTCTTCCAGTCCCGGCCCCTTGCGGCGTGAACTGGCCAGGATATGCTCCGCCGCCAGGTAAGTCTCCAAATCCAGCGCACCCGCGACTGCCGGGTGGCCTTGGCGGGCCAGCACCACCGTCGTATCCTGGCTTATTTTTTCCCGGCGTATTTCGTTAGGCAGCGGCAATAGCATGTCGATCGCCACATCCAGGCTGCCTGCCGCCAGTTCGCTGACCAGTTCCCGCCTGTCCACCTGTATGGCCGCCAGGTCTATCATTGGCGCCTGCCGGGTCACGCTTTCCAGCAAGGGCGGCAGGACGGTGGATTCCAGCACGTCACGCAAGGCCAGCGTGAACTGCTTGCCGGCCTGCGAGGGATCAAACTTGCCGGTGTCCGCCAGCGTCACCTCCAGGCCCCGCAGAGCCTGCCGCACCGGTTCTATGATGCTGCGCGCCAAGGGTGTCGATACCATGGCGTGCCCCTGGCGTACAAACAACGGATCGTCAAACAATTGCCGCAGCCGGTTCAGGGAGTGGCTGATCGCCGGTTGCGTCAAATGCAGTTGCTGGCTGGCGCGCGTGACGCTGCCCTCGGTGTAGATCGCTTCAAAGACCGTGAACAGGTTCAAATCTATCTTGGATATATGCATAAAATTTATTGAAATCAATAATAACTATTCATTTGATAAATTATAGTCCAGGTCATAAGATAAGCCCATCAAGCGCATTTGCGAATTTACGTGTCAGGGAAAAACGATGGGGCAAATTTATCTGGTTCGGCATGGCCAGGCGTCTTTCGGCAGCCAGAACTATGACCAGCTGTCTGAGTTGGGCTATCAGCAGGCGCAGCATCTGGGGCGCTGGTTTGATCAGTCCGGCCTGCTGGCCGCCAGGGTCGTCGCCGGCTCGATGAAGCGGCACCAGCAGACGGCGCAAGCCTGCATGGCCGAATTGCCGGCCGGCCGCCAACCGGCATCGGAGTGGCAGATCGACGCCGGCTTCAATGAGTACGACCACCATGAAGTATTGGTGAAGCATGTCCCTGCATTTGAAGACCCGGCCGAGGTAAAGCGTTTCCTGAGCACCACGCCAAATGCAAAAGCCGCATTCCAGTCGCTGTTCCAGGAATCCATGGCGCGCTGGATGGATGGCAGGCACGACGCCGAATATGGAGAATCCTGGCCCGCGTTCAGGCAACGTTGCATAGCTGCACTGGAGCGGCAGATCAATCATGCCGACCCGGCCAAGAGCATCGTCGTATTCACCTCCGGCGGCACCATCGCCACACTGTGCCAATACGCGCTCGGCATACCGGACAGGAATGTCGCTGAGCTGAACTGGTCGCTGGTGAATAGCGCCGTGACCAAGCTGATGTTCCAGTCCGGCCAGCCGCCGGGCAAGCCCGGCCGCCTGAGCCTCAGCTACCTGAACAATTTCGCCCATCTGGAGCATTTGAATGCGCCCAATAATATTACCTATCGTTAGGAGGCAACATGAACGACCTGTTTGATTTAAGCGGGAAGGTGGCGCTGGTGACCGGCGCCAGCCGCGGCATAGGCGAGGCGGTGGCAAAAATCCTGGCGGCGCACGGCGCGCACGTGATCGTTTCCAGCCGCAAGGCGGAGGCGTGCGAAGCTGTGGTCGCGGCGATCCGGGCCGCCGGCGGCAAGGCTGAGGCACGCGCCTGCCACATTGGCGAGATGGCGCAGATTGATGCCTTGTTTGCCGACATCGATGCAGCGCACGGCAGGCTGGATATCCTGGTCAACAACGCGGCGACCAATCCGCACTTCGGCTCCATCCTGGAGACTGACGTCGGCGCTTTCCAGAAAACCGTCGATGTGAATATACGCGGCTACTTCTTCATGTCGTCCGCCGGCGCCAAGCTGATGATCAAGAACGGCGGCGGCAGCATCATCAACGTAGCCTCGGTCAATGGCGTCAATCCCGGCGCGATGCAAGGCATCTATTCGATCACCAAGGCGGCAGTCATATCGATGACCAAGGCCTTTGCACTGGAATGCGCGCCGGCCGGCGTGCGCGTGAATGCGTTGCTGCCAGGCGCTACGGACACCAAGTTCGCCTCTGCCTTGTTCCACAACCCCGTCATCATGAAAAAAGCACTGACCCGTATTCCCATGAAGCGCATCGCCGAGCCGGATGAAATGGCCGGCACCGTGCTGTACCTGGCATCGAACGCATCCAGCTATACCACCGGCGCATGCATCAACGTCGACGGCGGCTACCTGATCAGCTAGGGATGACGGCAATGAGCTCTAACAGCACCGTCGGCTTCAGCGCCAGCAACCCCGACTATGCGCAGCAACTGGTCGGCATTGTGAGCGCCATGCCTATGGCCAAGTGGTTGGGGTTGCGCTTTAGGGACGTGCGTCCCGGCGCTGTGGAGGTGGAAATCGACTATCGCGAGGAGCTGAGTTTCGCGCCGGGAAAAATGCAGGCGACGGCGATTTTTGCGGCCGCCGACTTTGCCGCGGTGGCAGCTGCAGGAACCTTGCTGCCGGCGGGGTGGATCAATGCCAGCATTGATTGCAGCCTGAAGATTGTGGCGCCGGGCGACGGCGAAAAATTGCTGGCACGCGGACGTGTCGTGACACCGGGCAAGCTGATCACGGTCTGTGCGGCCGATGTTTTTTCCGTCAGGGACGGCAAGGAAACTTTATGCGCCACGGCACTGGCCAGCGCGCGCAATATCGATCTTGGACAGCACTGAACCTGTCCTGTTTTTAAGCACACGGATACAAATTATTGGCGCTTTGCGCCTCATTGAGGAGAAACAAATGGATTTTCAATACAGCCCCAAAGTAAAAGACCTGCAGGCGCGCCTGATCGCTTTCATGGATGAGCATATCTATCCGAATGAAGCGAAATTTTACGGAGAAGTAGAGGCAAATCGCAAGGCCGGCAATGCCTGGATCCCAACCAAAATTGTTGAGGAACTCAAGAAAAAAGCACGCGCCGCCGAGCTGTGGAACCTGTTCCTGCCGGAATCCAGCCACGGCGCTGGCTTGACCAACCTGGAATATGCCCCCCTGTGTGAAATCATGGGCCGCTCCATCTGGGCGCCGGAAGTGTTCAACTGCGGAGCCCCGGATACCGGCAACATGGAAGTGCTGGCGCGCTATGGCACCAAAGAGCATCAGAAAGAATGGCTGCAAGCTTTGCTGAACGGTGAAATCCGTTCCTGCTTCGCGATGACCGAGCCGGCAGTCGCTTCGTCGGACGCCACTAATATTGAGTCTTCGATAGTACGCGACGGCGATGAATACGTAATCAACGGCCGCAAGTGGTGGTCGTCCGGCGCCAATGATCCGCGCTGCAAATTGTTTATCTTCATGGGCAAGAGCGATCCGGCCAATCCTGACCGCCACAAGCAACAATCGATGATCCTCGTGCCGCGCGATACGCCGGGCGTGACTATCCTGCGCAACCTGCCGGTCTTCGGCTACGACGATGCGCCGCACGGCCACGGCGAAGTGTTGTTTGAAAATGTGAGGGTGCCAGCCTCCAATATCCTGTTGGGCGAGGGGCGCGGCTTTGAAATTGCCCAGGGCCGCCTCGGGCCTGGCCGCATCCACCATTGCATGCGCCTGATCGGTCTGGCGGAGCGCGCGCTGGAAGACATGTGCAAGCGTTCGCTGAGCCGCGTCGCTTTCGGCAAGCCCGTAGCGGAGCAAGGCGTGACGCTGGAGCGTATCGCCAACAGCCGCATCCTGATCGACCAGGCCCGCTTCCTGGTATTGAATGCCGCGCAAATGATGGATACCGTGGGCAACAAGGCCGCCGCCAAAGAAATCGCGATGATCAAGGTAGCCGCGCCGAATATGGCCTGCACCGTGATCGACTGGGCGATCCAGGCGCACGGCGGCGGCGGCGTGTCGAACGATTTCGGCGTGGCCTACGCCTATGCGCAGGCGCGTACCTTGCGTCTGGCAGACGGTCCGGATGAAGTGCATCGCAACCAGATAGGCAAGATGGAGTTGAAAAAATACCGTTGATTGGTGTTTCCCACGCGGTATTGGCAGTATAAAAGTGACGTCATTCCGGCTTCGGCCGGTTTGGCGTTTTGGTGTTTCAGCGTTGGTTCAGTCGCGCGAAAGTTCGCAACGACAGGGGTAAAAAATGACAGAGATGAATTTCAAGGATAAATCCGTCCTGGTGACCGGCGCCGCCAGCGGCATAGGGCGCGCAGCCGCGCTGTCGTTTGCCGGTGCCGGTGCCAAGGTCACCGTATCCGACGTTGCCGTCAGCGGCGGTGAAGAAACGGTGGCGATGATACTGGCGGCGGGCGGCATCGCCAATTTTGTCAAGGCTGATATTTCCAAAGCGGCCGACGTGGAAGCGCTGATAGCCGGTATCGTCGCCGTGCATGGCAGGCTGGACTGCGCGTTCAATAATGCCGGCATAGAGATAGAGCATTTGCCGCTGGCGGACTCCGATGAAGACAGCTTCGACAAGATCATGAACGTGAATGTCAGGGGCGTGTGGCTATGCATGAAGCACGAGATACGCCAGATGCTGAAACAGGGCGGCGGCACGATCGTCAACACCGCCTCGGTCGCCGGCCTGGTCGGCGCACCTATGCAGCCTATCTACGCTGCCAGCAAACATGCGGTGGTGGGTTTGACCAAGACTGCCGCTGCCGAATATGGACGCGCGGGCATACGCGTGAATGCGGTCTGCCCCGGCGTGACCCGCACGCCGATGATGGACCATGCGATAGAGCGCGAACCCAGGCGCGAAAAGATGATACAGAAACTGCACCCGATAGGCCGCATCGGCGAAGCACAGGAAATTGCCAATGCAGCGTTGTGGTTATGCTCCGATTTGTCTTCGTTTGTAACAGGGCACCAACTGGCTGTTGACGGAGGGCTCACAGCGATTTAACCTGAAGATACATAAAAAACAAGAGGGAATACATTCCCCTCCAGGAAAACCATCACCCAACCTAGTGAGAGAGACATGAAAGAATTTCCCTGGATTAAATCCTATCCGGCAGGCGTGCGCTGGGATGCAGAATTGCCGACGATGCCTGTTCCCGTTTTGCTGGACAATGCCGCCGCCAGGTGGCCGGACAATCCCGCCCTGGATTTCATGGGCAGGAAGACCAGTTATCTGGAGCTGCAAGCGCAGGTGGAGCGTGCGGCCAAAGGCTTTCAGCAATTGGGCGTCAAACCTGGCGTGCACGTCGGCTTGTATTTACCGAATACGCCGCATTACATCATCAGTTTTTTCGGCATCCTGAAAGCCGGCGGCACTGTCGTCAACTATTCGCCGCTGGATGCCGAGAAGGTGCTGGAGCACAAGATAGAGGACAGCGAAACCGATATACTGGTGACGCTGGACCTGGCGGTGCTGTATCCGCAAATGGCAAAATTCCTGGGACGCACCCGGCTGAAAAAGCTGGTCATAGGCAGCATCGCCGAAATGTCGCCCTACCCGGATGCGGTGCGCGCCAACCTGGAAAAAGCCAACCAGCTATCCGCCATTCCCGCGGATGAGCGGCACCTGAGTTTCCAGCAGTTGCTGGACAACGACGGCAAATACGCGCCGGTACCGGCCAGCGATCCGAAGGAGACCATCGCCGTGCTGCAATACACCGGCGGCACCACCGGTTTGCCGAAAGGAGCGATGCTGACGCACGGCAATCTGACGACCGCATGCAGCCAGATACTGGAAACCCTGAATGTGGAACCGAGGATATTGAGCGAAGGCCAGGAGAGGCTGCTGGCGGTGCTGCCCTTGTTCCATATTTATGCATTGACCGTGGATATGCTGTTCGGCCTGCGCATGGGAGCCGAGATATTTTTGCATACGCGTTTCGATGTGGATGCCGTGGTCCGGGATTTGGCCGACAAGAAGATCACGGTCTTCCCCGGCGTGCCGACGATGTATACCGCGATCATCAATCATCCGGAGATCCGCAATTTCGATTTGAGCGCGCTGAAGTTCTGCAATTCCGGCGGCGCGCCGTTGCCGGTCGAAGTGCTGCAGCAATTCCAGACGCTGACCGGTTGCACCCTGCTAGAGGGCTGGGGCATGACGGAAACCTCGCCGACCGGCACCTTTACGCCGCTGGGAGGCATACGCAAATCAGGCTCCTGCGGGCTGCCGACACCCGGCATCACATTCAAGTTTGCCAGCGTGGACGATGCGCGCCAGTATGTCGGCATAGGAGAGCGCGGCGAGATTTGCGTGGCCGGCGCCAATATCATGAAGGGTTACTGGAAAAAGCCGGAGGCCACCGCCGACGTGATGACGCCGGATGGTTTCCTGCGCACCGGCGACGTCGGCTATATGGACGCGGACGGTTACGTGTATATCGTCGATCGCACCAAGGACATGATATTGTGCGGCGGCTATAACGTCTATCCGCGCAATATCGAGGAGGCGATCTACGAGCACCCGGGAGTGGCCGAAGTCAGCGTGATCGGCGTGCCGGATGCCTATCGCGGCCAGTCCCCGAAGGCCTTCATCAAGCTGAAGGCGGATGCCGCAAACATCACGCTGGAAGAAATGAAAGACTTCCTGAAGAGCCGCCTGGGCAAGCACGAGATGTTGCAGGAAATGGAAATTCGCGCTGAACTGCCGAAGACTCCGGTAGGGAAATTATCCAAGAAAGAGTTGTATGAGGAAGAAGCGCGCAAGAGGGCGGCCGCTTGACGGTTCGGCGAGCCGCCGCAGTAGCCTGCTTGAAAGTCGCTTGACTGCATGAGAGAAAAAGCCCCGGCAACACGGATATTTTCGTGTTGCCGGGGCTTGTTTACTGTTAGCTTGCTGTTTTTGCGTAGGGGTATGTCAGGGTTCGCGGCACAGGCAATGGGTCAGGGCCAGGTAGCTTTTGTGGCCATTGGTCAGGTCGGTCAGCCAGCTTAAATCGCTGGCCATTTCACGCGCCGCCGCAGGCGGCATGCCGGTAGGCACCAGCGCGAGCTTGAACTGGTCGTCCAGCACCTTGGCGACCGTGCTGCCGAACAGGTTGAACACCTTGTCCAGTTTGCCTGGTTCGCGCTCTATATAGGTGACGCGGTAATCGCTCCCCAGTTTGGCGCGTGTCGCGGCTGACCTCAGCGCGTCGCCATAGCTGCCTATCGTATCGACCAAGCCCCTTTCCTTGGCCTGCGTGCCCGTCCATACACGGCCTTGCGCAACCTCGTCTATTTTTTGCGGAGTGGTCTTGCGCGCCTGCGCAGCCTTGGTCGTGAATTCGCCGTAGATATTATTGATGCCGGACTGTATCACTGCGGCAAAGCGCGGGTCCAGCGGGCGCAACGGGTTGAATGCGTCGCTAAGCCAGGTAGTCGTTGTGCCGCCGGTGTGCACGCCTATCTTGTCTATGGCCTTGTCTGCTGTCGGCAAGATGGCAAATACGCCAATGGAGCCGGTGATGGTGGCGGCGTCGGCAATGACTTCGTCGGACGCCATCGAAATCCAGTAACCGCCCGAGGCTGCCACGTTGCCCATGGAAACCACGACAGGTTTGCCGGCAGCGCGGGTCAGCTCCAGTTCGCGGCGTATCAATTCGGAACCAAACGCGCTGCCGCCTGGAGAATTGACGCGCAATACGATGGCCTTGATCTGATCGTCTTCCCGGGCCTTGCGGATCAGGTTGGACGTAGACAGGCCGCCGATCTCGCCTGGAGGCGCGTTGCCGTCGCTGATATCGCCTTCGGCAATCACGACGCCGATCGCGTTGCCGACAAGTTTGGGTTTGATGCCGGCCTGGTAATCGTCAAAGGAAACCTGGCGGAAGGACTTGAGCTGTTCATCCCTGGCGCCGCGGCTGATCATCAGCTGGCGCAATTCATCGCGGGTTTTCAGGCCATCCACCAGTTTGCTCGCCAGCGCCAGTTTGGCGACGTTGCCGCCTACTGCAGCCAGTTGCTGCGGCAAGTCATTGATGCCGCGCATGATGGCGCCGGAGGGCAGCTTGCGCGCTTTTTCCACATCATCAGTGTAAGTTGCCCACATTGCATTGTATAAAAAACTTTCCGCCTCATTGGCCGCATCCGATGGCGCATTGGCGATGTAGGGCTCGGCAAAGCTCTTGTAAGTGCCGACCTTCATCAGGTTGACCGTAATCCCGAGTTTGTCCAGCGCGTCGCGATAATAATTGCGGTAGCGGCCAAAGCCGTTCAGCATGATGGTGCCCATTGGGTGCAGGTACACTTCGCTGGCATGCGCCGCCAGGAAATACTGGCGCTGGTCGTAGCTGGAACCCCATGCGATCACGGGCTTGCCGCTGGCCTTGAAGCGGTCCACTGCGGCGGCAACTTCACGCAGCATGGGAAGGCCCGCGCCTTGCAAGTCATCCAGCAGCAAGACCGCACTGGTGATTTTAGGGTCCTTGGCGGCAGTCTCCAGCACTTGCAAAACGTCGCGCAGCCGTACGGTTCTTTTGACATCGCCTTTCGCCTCGGCCAGCACGGTATCGCGCACGCTGCTGGAATTTTGCTCGACCATCTGCCCCTTCAGGTCCAGCAGCAGTACGGTTTTGTCTTCCAGCTTCTTCGGCCCGCTGGTGAGCATGCCAACCACCAGGGCCACAATTATGAGCAGGAACAACAGGTTGAAGAAGGCGCGCCGGGCAGCGTCCACGGTACGCCAAAACAGGCTAAAACTGCGACGTATGAAGCCGGGTGGTGAAGATGGCATCGATGTTCCTTGAGAGCGTTAGAGAGCGTTAAATACAGGAATGGCAGCAATTCGTCAAAACACATATTGTAAGCGCAGTGAGAACATATTGCCGTGGCGGCCATAGATAGACCCGGTCAGATAAGAGGCCTGATACTTGATGGTCTGCGCGGCGCCCATCGGCAGGCTGCCGAACAGGGCTGGGCCGGCACGGTGCGACTGCTGGTCGCGAGGCGACCAATGGTTCCATGGTCCCAACTCGCCAAAACCCTGCAAGCCGAATTCCAGCGCGGGTTTCCAGCGGTATTTGGTCTGCCACTGGTACTTCATCTGCGTAGGGCTGTCATATTCAGAACGGAAAGAGCGTTCGAAGAAGACATTGCCGTTCAATTGCAGCCTGCCCACTTCAGTCTGTAAGGCCGGCCCCAATTCCAGCGTATAGCCTTCCTGGCTATCGTGTGCTCGCGCCAGGTTGCTATGCAGCGCAAGGTCAAACGGATATTGCCCCTGCGTCAGCAGGTAGTCGTTTTGCCAGTTCCAGGTGTCGAGATTAAGCTTGGAGAGCGAAGAGCCGATGTAGCTGGCATACAGCTCGGTATACCAGCGCGACGTCACGCCATAACCGAATCCCAATTCCGGCCAGATAGTCTCGGCACGGCCCGGATATTTTATCGTCCAGTACCTGAAATCGATCGATTTTTCACCTTGATTGTCGTACACGGTGACGACATAGTAGCCCGGGTCGGCCAGTGCCGTTGCGCAGTTCATTAACAAGAGTGCAGCCAATGCCAAGCTCTTCGTCATAGGGTTCCCCTTACGTAGTGGCGTAGTATGTGCAATCGTTTCTATTGTTTTATGGTGCGGATGCCGAGGCGCGGCGGAAATGAAAGGGCCGTGTCAGAGTATGTACACAGTTTTGTATTTTATGCAATACAGAGAGTCGTTTTGCCGCATTTTTGATATCAGAAGGCGCTCAAGGAGGGGGGCGGTGGCGATGCCATTGCAGGCTCAGTGAAATTGTCCCGATTTCGATACGGTGCGGAAATCGGGACTTGATGCTTTTCCGGCTTATTCGGGCCAGATCGCTTGCAATATTTGCGCCAGATGGGCGCCGCCATTGACCAGCGCGTCTTCCTTCATTGTGTACATCAGCTTCTCATACTCCAGCGGCAATGCGATCGACCAGCTCGGGCCTTTCGCGCCTATCGTTGCCTTGCTGAAGGCTGTGCCCTGATACAGTACGCGTGCAGCGCCGATGCTATTGTCGGCCCAGAGGACCGGCCATTGTTCGAACGGCGAGCCGTCCTTGGCAACGGTCCTGGCTTTTTTGATCAAAGCTTCGTTCATGCGGCCTTTTTTAAAGTTTTGCGGCACATCGTCCCACATGGAGTGCAGGTTGCCGCAGGGGCACATCAGCGCATTGCCGCCGACAGTATTGCTGGTCTTGTCATATTTGCCTTCGTCGGGATTGGTCACGTGGCCGTCTGCATCCAGAAAGATGGAGCCTACGTGCAAAGGCTGATGTGCGTCGCCGACATAATGGGTCAGCAGCATCAGCGCCTCTTTTGCATCCTTGATCTGGAATGGGGCGGGGGCGGGCTTGCCCTCCAGGATTTGCACCATGGCCTGCATCGCGTTGACGATGTCGTGATCGCTGGTGCCGGCATAGCCTGTCTTATAGTGATCGTGTTGCAGCGAAATATCGGTGTAATGGTATTGTTTATGGCAATTTTCTTCACCCGGGCCAGGATTGCAATTGGTGTTGTTGCGGCGCACGAAGTCGCTCATGGTCGCCATGCCTTCCGGCGTTTCAAACGGCGCGCACTCCGGAAACCGGCCAGCGGAAGTATACGCAAAATTCTTGTCCGGATTGACCCCTTTGGCGCAGTCTGCCCAGATCGACACTTGCTCCAGCGTGGTGCCGCCCAGCAGGCTCTTTACTTTTTCTCCGGCCTTGGTGCCGGCGAGCAGCGCATCGGCCACCGCGCCTACGGACTGGTGGCCGTCCGGGCCGAAGGCAAAGCTGAATTGCGGTAAACAGAGCAGGCTTAATACCAGGGAAAGGAAGTATTTTTTCATATAAATTCCACGAATTACCAAAGTGATTGAATGATAGGGCTGCACGCACAAATCGCATGAAAGCGGAGGCGCATCAGGATACCATTTCTTTAAGGGAATAAAACGGCGCCCGACATCTTATTGCAGTTATTGCCACTATCAGAATTTCCGTATGTAAATCCAATTTAACTGCACTAAGCTCGCCTCCGGCGTTGGTTGAGTTTCGCTGGCCGGCCGCGATCAACGGCGCGCCCAGGAGGCGCCCGCAACTGCGCTGAAACGGTAAATCTTGCCGGATCACTTGATAGAAACATATCGGCTTATCATACCGGCATTGCCTGGCAGCTTATCCGGGAAGTCGCGTGCATTCGACTTAAGTCCCAAGAACCGCTAAACTGGCACCCTTTCGCCTAAAGCTCTATTACCGTGTCTGACATTACCCCACCAACCGAGTCCGCAGAAATCCTGGAAGCCGCAGAAAACAAGCACGTTTCCAGTGATCTGATCAATCGCGAAGTCGCTCGCCGCCGTACCTTCGGGATTATTTCCCACCCGGACGCGGGCAAGACCACGCTGACCGAAAAGCTGTTGATGTTTTCCGGCGCGATCCAGCTGGCGGGCACCGTCAAGGCGCGCAAGAGCGGACGCCATGCGACCTCGGACTGGATGGAGATAGAAAAGCAGCGCGGTATTTCCGTTGCCAGCTCGGTCATGCAGTTTGAATATCGCGACCACGTCGTCAACCTGCTGGATACCCCGGGTCACCAGGACTTCTCGGAAGATACCTATCGCGTGCTGACTGCGGTGGATTCGGCATTGATGGTGATCGACGCCGCCAAGGGTGTGGAAGAGCAGACCATCAAACTGCTGAACGTTTGCCGCATGCGCAACACCCCCATCATCACCTTCGTCAACAAGATGGACCGCGAGACGCGCGATCCGCTGGAATTGCTGGACGAGCTGGAATCCGTGCTGAAGATACAGTGTGCGCCCGTCACCTGGCCGATAGGCATGGGCAAGACCTTCCGCGGCGTATACCATATCCTGCGCGACGAGATCATGCTGTTTGCCGCCGGCAGCGATAGGGCGGACCAGCAGTTTGAAGTGCTGAAGGGCATAGACAATCCGCGCCTGGCGGAAATGTTTCCGCTGGAGATAGAGCAACTGAAGATGGAAGTGGAACTGGTGCACGGCGCCTCGCATCCGTTCGATCTGGATGCCTTCCTGGCCGGTACGCAGACACCGGTATTTTTCGGATCGGCGATCAATAACTTCGGCGTGCGCGAAATCCTGAATGCCTTGCTGGATTGGGCGCCAGCGCCGCGCCAGCGCGACGCAACGGTGCGCGCGGTGGAGCCTGTCGAAGTGCCTTTCTCCGGTTTTGTGTTCAAAATCCAGGCCAATATGGACCCGGCGCACCGCGACCGTATCGCCTTCCTGCGAGTGTGCTCGGGCCGCTTCGAGCGCGGCATGAAGCTGAAGCACCTGCGCCTGAATCGCGACATCAAGGTATCCAGCGTGGTCACTTTCATGGCCTCCAGCCGTGAGCAGGTGGAAGAGGCGTACGCCGGCGACATCATCGGCCTGCCCAACCACGGCAATATGCAGATAGGCGATAGTTTTTCTGAAGGTGAACTGCTGCAATTTACCGGCATTCCGTATTTTGCGCCGGACTTTTTCCGTACCGCGCGCATCCTGAATCCGATGAAGACCAAACAGTTGCAAAAGGGTTTGCAGCAATTGGGCGAAGAGGGCGCGGTGCAGGTATTCAAACCTGTCAATAGCGGCGACCTGGTGCTGGGCGCGGTCGGCGTGCTGCAGTTTGAAGTGGTCGCCAGCCGTCTCAAGAACGAATACGGCGTGGATGCGGTGTTTGAAGGCACCAGCATCAGCAGCGCGCGCTGGGTGACTTGCGAGGATAAGAAGATGTTGGCCGATTTTGAAAGATCCAGCGCCGGCCATAACCTGGCGCACGACGCTGCCGGCAACCTGGCTTATCTGGCGACTTCCGGCGTCAACCTGCGCTTGACCCAGGAGCGCTGGCCGCAGGTGGTATTCCATGCCACCCGCGAGCACGCCGCCAAACTGGATTAAGACCGCAGGGCGCTTAAGCCCATCCCTCCCGCAGCCGAAACCGGAATGCCGGTTTCGGCCTGCCGCGACAGGCATTGTCAGGCCTTACGAGAACCTTGCTTGCCTGCATGCCGTAAATCGTTTCTCTTCCTCTCCAGCCGGATATTCCTTCCTCCCACTCGCCAGAATAAGCGGGACATAGCGCGCGCAGCGCAGCGCGGTTTATTTGCGCCATAATAGCGACTTTAGGGATGTCAAGCTTGCCTGCCGCAATGCGGATAATTCACCGGAGGAATTCATGAGCAGCATCAGCCATCTTATCCAGGGCCACACCCGTGACATCGGCTTCCCTGTGAAGCGCCTGCTTCCGTCGATGGAAGCCCGGACCGTGGGGCCGTTTGTGTTCTTCGACCATATGGGGCCGGTATCCTTTGCAAGCGGCACTACCGAAGGGGATGTGCGGCCGCATCCGCATATCGGCCTGGCAACCGTGACCTATCTGTTCTCCGGCGCGATGATGCACAGGGACAGCCTTGGCAGCGTGCAGCTGATCACGCCGGGCGACGTCAACTGGATGGCTGCCGGTTGCGGCATCGTGCATTCGGAACGGATACCTGAAGATATCCGCGCGCAGGGCACAA
>DATHMC010000235.1:0-6668 GCA_035487495.1 Undibacterium sp. | reverse complement strand
AGGCGGCGCCGGCGGTGCCGGCGGCAAAGGCGGCAGCGGCGGAGAAGGCGGCAGCAGCGGCACATCCATAGGCGGCGACTCAAGTGCCAAGAACACTGCAAACGGTGGCGGCAGCAGCGGCGGCGATGCCTCAGCCAGCACCGGAAATGCCAAAGGAGGCCCAGGTACGCCGAGCACCAACCAGGTCAGCATAGCGGCCGTTACCGGCCCCGGCGGCAATGGCGGTGACTCAAGCATCACCAATACCGCAGGCGGCGCCAGCAACGGCGGCGCAGCAAGCTCGGGCTCCAACAACGGCACCGGAGGCGCAGGCAGCTCAGGCGCAGGCGGTTCAGGCGCTGCGGGCGCTGCGGGCGGCTCGGGCGCTGGAGGTGCGGCAGCCTCCAACACAGCCGGTAGCGGTGCAGCAGGCGCCAGCGGCTCCAGCGGCGCAGGTGGTGCCGGTGCAGCAGCAGGCGGTGGCGCAGGCGCAGCAGCCGGCGGCACAGGCGGCGCAGGCGCGGCAGCTTCCAGCGGAACTGGCGGTGCGGGTGCAGTAGGGGCAACCGGCAATAGCACCGGCGGCATGGGTGCAGCGGGTGCCACCGGCGGCGATGGCGGCAGCAGCGGCATGGCTCAAAACAATGGAGGTGCAGGCGGTGCGGGCGGCACTGCAAGAAGCGGCGCAGCAACCAATGGCAATGCAAGCTCAGGCGCCGGCGGCAACGGTGGCGCAGGCGCCAGTGGTACCGCAACCGGGGCGGGCGGATCGTCCACGGCAAGCACCGGCAGCGGAGTTGGCGGCGCAGGCACCGGCGGCGCAGGTGCTGCAGGCGGCACCAATACGGGTGGAGCAGGTACTGGCGGTGCAGGCACCGGCGGTGCAGGCTCTGCAGGCGGCAGCAATAGCGTCAATGCCGGCAGTTTTGATATGGCCAACACCATGAATAGCGCGGGGCAATCAGCCGCGGGCATCATGGCAGCGGCGCAACAAAGCGGCATTTCCAGCTTGGTGCAGCAAAACGTCAATGTCCAGTCCAACCTGAGCGTTGGCAGTACGGTGTCAACCGCAACGGCTGCAGCGCAGATCAAGTAAGCGACTGAGAGCGGGGCTCGCCGTGGAATCGTAAAAACATTTCACGGCGAATTTCCCCACATTCATCCCAGTTTACTTAGCCGGGCTGCAAGCGGAAATAAACGTGTTTCATTTACAGGTCCATTGATGATGAAACGAATATTCTCTGTCATTGTAGGAACGGCGCTGCTGATGCCGGCGCTTCAAGTGCACGCAGTTGACATAGCGGGCATCGGGGGCGCCTATTCTGTTCCTGTCTCCAGCATCAAGGAAGTCAGGACCAAGACAACGATTATTCAAAGAACCGACTTTAGCTGCGGCTCCGCCGCAATTGCGACCTTGCTATCGCATCAATACGGTTTCCCGATCACCGAACAAGTCGTGTTTGAAGAGATGTATGCGAAAGGGGAGCAGCAAAAAATCAGGAAGGAAGGATTTTCCCTGCTGGATATGAAACTGTTTCTTGAGCGGCATGGATTCCAGGCCGACGGGTTTGAGCAGCCTCTGGACACGCTGAAAGAGGCAAAATTACCTGCCATCGTGCTGATCAAGGAAAAAGGGTACAACCATTTTGTCGTAATCAAAGGTATTCGGGATGACCGGGTATTGCTCGGCGATCCTGCCAGGGGAACGCGGGCCATTCCGCGAAGCCAATTCGATTCAATGTGGAATAGTCACTTGTTATTCGTGATCCACAATAAGACCGGTTCTGCAAAATTCAATGAGCCGGCGGATTGGAGAAGTGCGCCGGCAGCCCCGTTGATAGGTTCTGCCGGCGACCAGTTGCGCAATATAGCGCTACCGAAATTCGGCCCTGGGGATTTTTAAATGAACACTCATCGCTTACCTGCGAACATCCGCGTCAGAAGCTGTACGAAGGCGTGTACGCGCGTCTGCTTGATGATTGCCGCGGGTATGTCGCTGCTGGGCCCCGTCTCTTCATGGGCGGATGAGCCGGCGGGCAATTCGATCGCAATGACTCCAGATGGCCTTGCCTCCCAAGATCAGCATCAACAGGAGGCTGCCTATGAACCAACCCGCATAGTGCTGCGTGACGCCAGCTTCGGGTTCAATTTCATCGCGCTCTTGCCCAGGCAGGAAAAGAAACAAGCCGATCCACCAAGGATAGTCGCATTGCTGGACAAACCGTGGACGGCGGTAGGCGAAGGCCGCCTGGATGAATCGAGGGGCGGCTTTGATGCCGGCGGCCTGGTATTGTCTTTCGGCATTGAACGCGCCGTGTATGTGGATGGAAACTTGGTTACCACCACATCCTTTAACGTTTCCGACGTCGGTAAAATCACATCCGACCAGATGAAGACGCTGAGTGCACAGGCTGCGGCCATGGGCCTGGTGCAAAATGGTCCGGGCAATACCTTTCAACTGACTTCCGGTGCCGCCAGCCTGCCCGGCACCGTCATCCAGAACACCTTGAACAACCAAAGTATAAAAACCCTGACCATCATTAATGCAACATCCAATAGCCTGAACCTGATCAAGGGCATCAACACCCTGAATACCCTCAGCAACGTCATCAATAGTTCAATCAACGGGCACTGAACTGCGGCCCGAAAAATTCCTGACCCCGGACGCAGGCCGCAGTTGCCTGGTTCCAATGGAATGTCACGCTGTCAAAAAAACGCTCTGCTACTCGAAGTGCCAGCCGCCGCCAAGCGCCTGTATCAAGCTGATGGATGTGGTCTGCCGGTCTGCCTGGCTCTGCACCAGGGCGCTCCTGGCGTTCAGTGCGGTGGCTTGCGCTATCACCACATCGGTGTAACTGATTTGCCCCTGACGATAACGATTCACTGCTTGCTGCTCAACCTGATCCGCAGCTGCGGATGCCTGACGGCGCAGCTCTTGCTGCTTCGCCAGTACCCGGGTAGCGGCCAATTGATCTTCTACGCCTTGAAATGCCGTCAATACGGTTTGGCGATAGTTGGCCACCGTTTGCTGATACGCCGCTTTCGCTGCATCGACGCGGGCACGGGTGGCGCCCGCATCGAACAGCGTCTGCGCGGCGGACAATCCCAGCGACCACACATTGGCCGAGGTGCTAAACAGGTCGGCCACCCGGCTAGCGCCGTACCCATAGGAAGCGTTCAGTTTCAAGCTTGGAAAAAAAGCGGATTGCGCAATGCCTATCTGCTCATTTGCCGCAGCAACCCTGCGCTCCGCCGCTGCGATATCCGGCCGCCTTTGCAGCAAGACTGACGGGATGCCGACCGGCACATCGGGGATCGTTACCTTCCACTCAGCAGGGGCCAGCGTGAAATCGCCCGGGGCCTTGCCTACCAGCACGGCAATCGCGTGCTCCAGTTGCGCGCGCTGGCGCGTGAGGCCGATTTCGTCGGCCTGGGTATTGGCTAGCTGGGTCTGGGCTTGCAATACGTCGCTCTTGGTTGCCACACCGGCGTTATAGCGATTTTGCGTAATATCCATGGAGCGCCGGTAAGCGACGATCGTATCGGCAAGTAGCGCCTTCTGGGCATCTGCCAGACGCAGGGAGAAATAATTGATGGCCAGCTCGCCCTGTGCCGACAATTTCGCCGAAGCCAGATCTGCGGCACTGGCTTGGGAGGCGGCGCTGGCATTGTTAACGGCCCGCCCCAGGTTGCCCCACACATCAGGCTCCCAGCTGCCGCCTATGCTCAGCTGATAGTTATTGCCGGCGCGCGATGCGGTGCTGCCGGATGCCGCATTGGCGCTGCCGCCGCCGCTGCCCGAACGCGTACCGCCGCCATCCAGGCTGACAACCGGAAAGAGCGTGGCCCGTTGTTCACGCACAATTGCACGGGCTTGCTCATACGCGGCGACCGCCGCGGCAATGTTCTGGTTGGATACCTCTACCGCTGCTTCCAATTCATTGAGTGTCGGGTCATTGAACAAGGTCCACCAGGCGCCCCGATCCAATGCGTCCGCAGGTGCAGCGGGCACCCAATCCTGATTTTCCTTGTATGCAGCAGGCACTGCAGCAGCAGGCCGCTGATAGTCAGGGCCTACCACACATGCGCTCAGCATCAGGGCGACGGCCGCCAGCAGGACGGCATTGGTCGCGCGCGGCAAGCCGGACAGGGATGGAATTGTTTTGGTTTTATGCATGCTAGGACTCATCGTAATTTTGGCTGTTACTCGGGGACCGGGCCACTTTCCAGCCGGCTCAAATGCTGCTCCGAAGGACTGGGGCGGCGCAGCTTGTCCATCAGGACGTACACTACGGGCGTGGTCAGCAGTGTCAACAATTGGCTGGCGATCAGGCCGCCTATGATGGCTATGCCAAGCGGTTGCCTCAACTCTGAACCTTCGCCAAATCCGATGGCCAGCGGCAAGGCTCCCAGTATCGCTGCCAGCGTCGTCATCAGGATAGGACGGAAGCGCAGCAGACATGCCTCGCGCACAGCATCTACCGCAGACAGGCCGCGCGAACGCTCGGCTTCCAGTGCGAAATCGATAATCAGGATGGCATTTTTTTTGACGATGCCGATCAGCAAAAAAACGCCGATCAGCGCAATGATGGAAAACTCCATCTTGAATATCAGCAAAGCCAGCACCGCGCCTACCCCTGCCGACGGCAAGGTCGACAAGACCGTGATTGGGTGCACCAGGCTCTCATACAGCACACCCAGCACGATATAGATCACGACCAGGGCCGCCAATATCAGGAAAGGCTGCTGGTTTTGCGAATCCTGCGCGCTGCGCGCAGTACCTTGAAAACTGCCGCGCACATTGACCGGCATGCCTATGTCGGCCTCGGCCTGACGCACCGCTGCTTGCCCATCGCCCAGGTTATAGCCGTCGGCAAGGTTGAACGATACTGTGGTTGCCAGCTCGGCATCCTGGTGGTTGACCGAAGTTGGGGCTGCGCGCTCCGCAAATTTTGCAAACGCCGACAGCGGCACCATCCTGGTCGACGCTGTACTAAGCGCCTGACCGGTGGACTGGTCGCGCAATGCCGGATTGACGACAGCCGTAGACGCGGTCGTGCCGGTCGTGGCAGCGGTAGCGGCAATATTTACGGCCGCCGAACCTGTGGAAGGCACGTATACATCCTTTAGCGACTCGGGGCTGCGTGTCCAGCGTGGATCGACTTCCATGATGACGTGGTATTGGTTCAATTCATCATACACAGTAGCAACCTGACGCTGGCCAAATCCGTCGTACAGGGCATTGTCAACGTCTTTGGAACTCAATCCCAACCTGGAAGCGCTATCCTTGTCCACCGTGACGAAGGTTTCCACACCGTTTTCTTGCTGATCAGTGTCCACGTCTGTCAATGCGGGCTGAGCCTTCATCGAATCCGCCAGCTTGGATGCCCAGACACGCAGATCGGCGATATTGTCGCTCTTGAGCGTGTATTGATACGTAGAATTGCTCTGCCTGCCGCCCATGCGCAAATCCTGCACCGGATTCAGGAACAGGCTGACGCCGGTGACTTTGGCCAGTTGCGGCCGCAAGCGGGAAATGACAGCCTGCCCGCCGTCCTTGCGCTGCGATGCCGGCTTCAGGTTGATGAACATGAAACCGCCGCCGGCGCGGCTGCCGCCGGTAAAGCCGACCACTGTTGCCACTGCCGGATCTTTTTTGATGATATCGACCAATTGCCGCAGCTTGCCCTGCATCGCCTGGAAAGAAATACTCTGGTCCGCCCGCATGCCGCCGTTCAACTGCCCGGTATCCTGTTGCGGGAAAAAGCCCTTCGGCGCTGCCGCAAACAAATAAATGTTCATGCCGACGACGGCTGCCAATATAAACATGACCAGCCAGTTATGATCCAGCGCCCAATCCAGGCTTGTATGATATGAGCGATGCATACGCAGGAAACCGGCCTCAAACCAGCGCGCGATCTTTCCCGGCGGCTTGCCGTGGCTGTCCTTTTCCGGCTTCAAAAACCAGGCGCACATCATCGGCGTGGTGGTCAGGGAAATCAATAAGGAAATCAGCACGGCGACCGAGAGCGTCACCGCGAATTCGCGGAACAGGCGACCAACCTGTCCCGCCATGAACAGCAAGGGGATAAACACCGCGACCAGCGAAAGGCTGATGGACAACACGGTGAATCCGACTTCACGCGCGCCCAGCAACGCCGCCTGCATGCGATCCATGCCTTGCTCTATATGGCGGCTGGTGTTTTCCAATACCACAATGGCATCGTCCACGACAAAACCGGTGGCAACAGTCAAGGCCATCAGGCTCAGGTTATTCAGGCTAAAACCCAGCAAATACATGACGCCAAAGGTGCCCAGCAAAGACACTATCGTTGCTACCGCAGGGATCACGGTCGCACGGGCGCTGCGCAGAAATGCGCTCACCACAACAACCACCAGCACGATCGAGATCAGCAGGGTAATTTCAATCTCTTTCAGCGAAGCGCGGATAGAGTTGGTGCTGTCCGACGCCACCTGCATTTCTATATCCTGCGGCAATTGGGCGCGCAAAGAAGGGAGCAGCGCGCGCACGCCGTCCACCGTGTCAATCACGTTGGCGCCGGGTTGCCGGGTAATCAATACGATCACCGCCGGTTCGCCGTTAAACAAACCCAGCGTATGGGTGTCCTCCACCCCGTCGATGACTTGCGCAACGTCGTCCAGCCGCACGGCGGAGCCATTGCGCCAGG
>DATHMC010000234.1:0-10183 GCA_035487495.1 Undibacterium sp. | reverse complement strand
CCTGGGCGCCGCCCCAGCCGAATATCGGCCTGCGCAGCGACCACAGGCGCTTGGAGTCCAGCTCCAGTCCTATCACGAATAACAGCAGCACCACGCCGAATTCCGAAAAGTGCAAAATGATTTGCACGTCTTCGATCAGGCGCAGGCCCCAGGGGCCTATCGCCATGCCGGCGATCAGGTAACCCAGCACTGCGCCCAGGCCCAGCCGTTTCGCGATGGGCACCGCGACCACGGCCGCCAGCAGATAGATCGATGCGCTAAACAGTAAATTATTTTCCATTATGCCTCCTCGCTGGGAGTGGCTGCCAGCACGGCAGGCAGTTCGGCGGCCCACGCGGGATAGCTGGACAATAGGTCATGGAAGCGCTGGCAATGGGCCTGCACCTTGGATTCGTTGACCTTGTCGGCGCCATACAAGACGTACGGTTGCATCCAATGCATGCCGCACAATTTCGCGGTTTGCAGGAAGGGTGTCAGGAAGGCGCTCAGCGGGTAGCCGTGCTGCCCGCTGTCCCGATAGTCGTTGACGGTGCCGCCGGTGCTGAGCACCAGCCAGCAGTCCTTGCCATGCAATGCATTGCCGTCGCTGCCGCGGGCCCAGCCTTGCTGCAGCACGGCGTCTATCCATTCCTTTAGCAGCGAAGGCATGCCGTACCATTGCACCGGATGCTGGAAGATGATCAGGTCGGCGGCTTTCAGCAAAGCCTGCTCGCGTTCTACGTCGATCAGAAAGTCGGGATAGTTTTCGTACAGGTCATTGACATGCACATTGGGAATGCCCTGCGCGACATCCACCAGCCGATGATTGACGCGCGAACGCTGGCTGGCGGGATGGGCATAAATTAACAGGATGTTTGCTTGACTCATTGATCATGTCCGTACTGGCAGACGCGGGGCAGGCGGGACCGCCCCAGGACTGCCTTAGATTTTAAAGCGTAAAAAATTTACCTGGGATCGACAAACCAGGGAATATTTCCAGGCAAGCATGAAATATTCCAGCATTGCCGGATCGTTCAGGGAAAGGATGCATTCACCGAAATGTAGCATCAAAGTGCTCCGGCATGAAGTCGATCAAGCTGGCCGGTGGCACCGACCAAATCGCGCGACGCGGCAAATGCCGTTGCCGCGACTTGCATTCCCGGTTCCCGCGTTCGCCAAATGGATTTATCGCTCAATGAGAGGGAACGGTGTTAATTTATCGCAAGTCTGCGTTATGATGGAATGCCAATACGGCAATATCCATAATTCGAATTTGCGATGAAATTTACCCGGTACTTACCATTGCTCGCGGCTACTGCCGTCGCATTTCACCTTTCCGCTTGCAGCCGGCCGGAACCGGCGCCTATAGCGGCCACCATTGCCGCCGGTACTACCGTAGAGTTGGCTTTGCTGGAAACCACCGACCTGCACACCAATATACGCAGCTATGACTATTACAAACTGAAGGAGGATCCTTCCATCGGTTTTGAGCGTACGCTGAGCCTGGTCAGGAACGCACGCGCGGAATTTGCCAATACCCTGTTGTTCGACAACGGCGATGCGATACAGGGTACGGCCCTGGCGGATTACCAGGCCATCGTCAAGCCGCTGGACTGCACCTCCACCGCCGCGATGTACAAGGCGATGAACCTCGCCGGATATGACGCGGCCAGCATAGGCAACCACGAATTCAATTATGGTTTGCCGTTCCTGGCGCAGGTTACCGGCAGCCGCTTCAATGTCGACGGCATGCCTGCTGTCGGTGAGCAATCACGCTGCGCCGGGCCGAATTTCCCCATGGTGCTGGCCAATCTCCTCAGCGTGAAAGACGGGCAAAGCCTGTATCGGCCGTATGTGATCCTGGACCGGAAAGTGCTCGCCAGGGATAAAGACGGCAGGACCGTCAGCTCAGATATCAAGGTCGGCGTGATAGGGTTTACGCCGCCGACGGTACTGAATTGGGATAAGCGCTGGCTGGAGGGCAAGGTCTATACCGAAGGGATACGCGAAGTAGCGCAGAAGTATGTACCCGAGATGCGCGCCAAGGGAGCCGATCTCGTCGTGGCGATTTCGCATGGCGGGCTGGACGATGCGCCCTACCAGCCGACGATGGAGAACGGCAATTATTACCTGGCGCAAGTTGCCGGCATAGATGCGATGCTGATCGGCCATTCGCATCAGGTCTTCCCTAATCCCGGCAGCACGGTGGCGCAATTCAATTTGCTGGGTGTCGACAAGGCCAGAGGGTTAGTGCATGGCGTGCCGACCGTGATGGCGAGTTTCTGGGGCCAGCATCTGGGCGTGATCAAACTGAGCCTCGGCTATGACGGCAAGTCCTGGCACGTGGACAAGAGCAAGACGCTGGTGCAGGCGCGCCCGGTAAGGAATGCGGACGGCAGTTTTATCGCTGCGGACCCCGCGGTGGCGCCGTTGATAGAGCAAGAGCACCAGGCCACCATCAATTATGTAAAAACACCGATAGGCAATACCGACTTCCGCATGAGCAGCTTCTTTGCCGACCTGGGGGACGTGTCGGCATTGCAAATCATCAACCAGGCGCAGGCGGAATATATATCCGCCTACATCAAGGCGAACCTGCCGCAGTACGCTGGGCTTCCGGTATTATCGGTCAGCAGTCCGTTCAAGAGCGGTTTTGCCGGCGGCAACGACTACACCGACGTGGCGGCGGGCAGCATGTCGATTAATCATGCGGCGGACCTCTACCTGTATCCAAATACGGTGTATGCGGTCAAAGTCAGCGGTGAGGATATCCGGAAATGGCTGGAAACTTCGGCTTTGCGCTTCAACCGGATAGACGCCGGCAAGAAAGAGCCGCAAAATCTGATCGGCAGTTTTGCCGGATATAACTTCGATATGTTTACGGACAAGGACGTCCGCTACGAAATCGACGTGACGCAGGATGCGGGGCAACGCATCCGTCACCTGAGCTATCGCGGCAGGCCCATCGTGCCGGAGCAGGAGTTCATCGTTGCGACCAATAATTACCGGGCCAGCGGCGGCGGCAACTTCCCCGGCCTGGACGGCAGCAAGACGATCTACGCTTCACCGGACGCCAACCGCGACGTGCTGATCCAGTATATCAAGTCCCATCGGCAGTTATCCAAGCTGCACAACGGCTCCGACCGCAGCTGGCGTTTTACGCGCGTGACGACGGCGGGCCCGGTGACCTATCGGTCGGCCAAGGACAAGCTGGCGCTGGCGCAGGCCGCCGGCATCGCGAATCTGAGCGTATTGTCGCAGGATGACGGCAGCGGCAAGAACATGTCGGTGTATCAAATTGATTTAAGTAAATAGCATTTAAACGCCCATCAAAAACGAATAAAAAGGCTAATCCATGACCGTTTTCAGTTCTTTCCTGCCGTTCTGGAGCCATTCCGAGTGGATGACCAATATCATCATTTTCCTGAACCTGTTCGGGGCCTTGTTATTGGGCTTCGTGGTCGGCTATGAGCGGACCTATCATGGCCGGGCCGCGGGTATGCGTACCTATGGCCTGGTATGCATGGCGTCCGCCGCGCTGGTGGTGATTACCGGTTATCCGGAATACTGGTTCGGCGCCCGTGCCAGCATACCGCTGAGCGTCGACCCTACGCGCACGATACAAGGCATCGTCACCGGCATCGGTTTCCTTGGCGCCGGCGTCATCATGCGGGAAGGTTTCAATATCAGCGGCTTGACCACGGCGGCCTCCTTGTGGGCTTCGTCGGCGATAGGGATCATGGTGGGGGTAGGTTTCTATTGGGCCGCGATCCTGTTGGCGCTGCTGTCGGCGGTGTGCATGATCTGGATATCCAAGCTGGAGACCAGGCTGCCGTCCAAGCAGGCGGTGGCGATCACCTTGAGCTTCAGGCAGGGATTTGTGCCGCGTGAAGATGTGCTGCGGCGCGTGGCGCTGGAGCGCGGCTATGAGATTGCGGGCGGCACGCTGGCGATCTCGGTCAGGGAGGGCAAGGCCGAGTGGCGTTTCGTCGCCGTCGCGCTGAACAGGAAATTGGCATGGTCGCTCAGTGCCCTGTCCAATGAGCTGGCAACTTTTCCGGGCGTTGATTTTTTTCAGATGACGCATGCCAGGAATTAATGCCTTATCTTTGCTTCGCCATTTGCCTTAGGTAAGCCAGAAGGTCGTTCAGGTCGGTTTCGGGCAGCACCGGTTCGCTGAAACCGGGCATCGCCGATTGTTTCCAGCTCCGGACCGAAGCCGGGTCGCGTATCAGTTTGCGTAGATACGCTTCCTGGAAATATTCGGTGGGATTGTAAGGCTTGTTCAAGTCCGGGCCGATGGCGGCATCGCCGCCGCCGTTGATCCGGTGGCAGACTGCACAGTTGGTTACATACACCTTCAGGCCGCGCAGTTCGGCGCTGTCCGCCGCAGTCTTGGGCAGCACCTGGGGATGACGCATCTCCAGCGGTTGGGACTCGGCGATCCTGGCGATCTGGTATGGCCATTGTTCATTCGAGATGCCCGCTTTTTCCGGCGTCAGCCAGACCAGGTAGAAGGGCCCCGCACTTGCCGCACTGCCGGACTTGAGCGGCGGCCATTTGCCATCTGCCGGCTCTATCGCCAGCCACGCCTGAGCATTGCTCGCCAGTAAAGGGCCGGGTATGTTGGCGACAAATCCGTCCATTGCAGTGAATTGCACCGAGATCATTTTCTGTACTTGCGGCAGCAATGCCGCCACCGGGACCGCCTGATAGCGCATCGTCTTATGGTAGGAGGCGTCATTGGCTATCTCTATATTGTGCAAGCCGGGGAGTCGCAGCAGCTCGGCGCGCGTGAATGTTCGCAACTGGCTGCCGTTCATCACTTCCAGCGCCGCGTCCGCCGCCCCCGCGTAGCCGCTCACGCAGGCCATGCCGAAGATGAGGCCCATGGCCGCCAGGCGCCGCAGCCTGAGACTGGTGAGTTTCATATATTCCTTTTGATATAGCCAGCTTGCACGCCGGTCACGATGGTCATTCCCTATGGGCGGGTAAGCCGTCCATGCCGTGCATGAAGACGGCGGTCACCAGTTGGGCAAAGTCCTTATACGACATTTTCCCGGGTTTATCCTGATCCTTGCCCTGGTCGGGTTTCAGCCAGGTAAAGGTCCAGTTGATCATGCCGAACAGCAGCATCGTGACGGCGCTGCGATTTCTTTCCGTGGTGTGTTGCGGATAGGCTTGCTGTATCGCTTGCGTGAACAGGTCAACCACCTGCCTCTGCGCATCCAGGATGACGTTGCGCTGCGGCTGTTCCAGGAATTTTACATCGTTCAGCAAGGCCATGTGGCGGGTTTGCGAGTGCTCGTACTCGATCAGGAAGGCTTCAATCAGCGCCGGCAGCCCGGCATGGGTTTGCGCGATGTGGATCAGCACCTTGGTGTACCTGTCCAGCAGGTCGAACAGGATTGCGTCCTTGCTCGGATAATAGTGATACAGCCTGGCCTTGGAGGTGCCGCAGGCGCTGGCGAGATCGTTCATCGAGGTGCCGGGGTAGCCGTTCGCCGCGAATGCTTGCGCCGCGCGCTCAAGGATTTCATCGCGTTGCAGCTGGTGGTCGGGAGATTGGGTGCGGGCCATGTCGTTGATTTTCTATGACTTTGTTGAGCTGGTTATGTTGGTGGCGACAGCGTGCTGCAGACAAGACGCCTATTTATCTCTCGTCAAAAGATACGGTAATGTTGTCGGAGCGTGGATGCGACTGGCATGTTAATACAAAACCCTGCGCAACTTCCCATTCTTCCAGCGTGTAATTTTTTTCCATCACCACTTTTCCATCCATCAGCTTGGCGCGGCAGGTGCAGCACACCCCGCCCTTGCATGCATACGGCAGGTCCAGTCCTGCCTGCAATGCCACGTCCAGCACGCTGGCCCCCTGTCTGGGCAAGCGCAGGCCGTGCCGTTTGCCGTCCAGTATCACGGTCAGCGCCACGGTGCCGGCATCGGCTGCCGGCGTTGTCTCCCCGGCAGTGGGCGCCGATTTGGCGACAGGCGTGCCGAAACGCTCCGTATGGATCTGCCGCCTGGGCACGCCCGCTGCGAGCAAGCTGCTCTCCACGCAATCTATCATGTCATTCGGTCCGCAAATGAATGCGTGATCTATGCCGGCAGCAGGCATCAATTGCAGCAGCGCCGCCATTTTTTTCGCATCGATACGCCCGTGATGCAGTTCAATTTCATTCGGTGCGCGCGACAGGATGTGGTGCAGGATGAAGCGGTCGAGATACTGGTCTTTCAGGTCTTCCAACTCTTCGCAGAACAGGATGCTGTCGACGTTGCGATTGCCGAATATCAAGGTGAAGCGGCTCAATGGTTCGCTGGCTAGCGTGGTTTTGATGATGGACAGCACCGGCGTAATGCCGCTGCCCGCTGCAAACGCGACATAGTGCCGGGCTTGCTGCGGATTCAGCTCCGTGAAGAAGCGGCCGTCGGGCGGCATGACTTCCAGCAAATCCCCGGCATTCAGTTTTTGCGCGAATTGCGAGAACAGGCCGTCGCCGACCCGCTTGATGGCGACGCGCAAGATACCCAGGCGCCGGTACTCGTCCACGCTGCTGCAGATGGAATAGGCGCGCCGCACCTCTTGTCCATCCAGCTGCGCGCGCAGGGTCAGGAACTGGCCCTGGATATAGCGATAGCTGTCCTGCAGTTCGGCGGGAACCTTGAAACTGAGTGAAATCGCATCCCGGGTTTCCTGCCTGGCTTCGCGTATACTGAGCGTATGAAAATGTGGGGTCATCGTGGGCCGCGCGCTAATAAGGTTTGAAATAATCGAAAGGCTCCCTGCACGCGGTGCAGCGATACAGTGCCTTGCACGAGGTGGAGCCAAACTCGGACAGCAACTCGGTATGCCTGCTGCCGCATTGCGGACACGCGGGTAGCGCATCGGCAGGCGCGGGCATGCGCATGAAGCGCAGTGGTTGCCGGCTATCCTGTATCCCCCCATGCTGCGCGGGCTGCGGCGGCGCGATGCCGTAAGCGCGCAGCTTGTCCCTGCCGGCAGGCGTAATCCAGTCGCTGCTCCAGGCCGGGGACAGCGCGGTGCTCACTGTTACCTGTGCGATGCCGGCCTGCTTCAGGACGCTGCAGATATCCTGCTGTATCGCCTGCATGGCCGGACAGCCGGAATAGGTCGGCGTGATGACGACCTCAACGTGCTCGCCGGCGATGCGCACATCGCGCAATATGCCCAGCTCTGCTATCGAGACCACGGGGATCTCGGGATCCGGCACGGCTTGCAGCAATGCCATCACCGCATCTTTATGGATACTTTGCGTCAGGATTGTCATGATCTGCCGCCTTCTACCAGTTGGCTTGCGGGTGGGCACGGGCCAGGGATTGCATCTCAGCCAGCAGGAAGCCGAAATGCTCGGAGTGCTGGCCCGCTTTTCCGCTGGAGCGGAATTGTGAATCGTTCCACGATGCCGGCCAGTCCAGTGTCGCGTCCCGGATCACGCCGCGCGCCAGCTGTTCCCAGGAGGTCTGCAGGCTGGCGCCGGTAACGGCGATGCCGTCGGCGGCGGCTTGCCGCTCCACCGCATCTTCCGAAAAAAATTCGTGTGCATACGGCAGCAGCGCGTTCAAAGCCCTTTGCGCACGCTGGTGCGACTCTTCAGTGCCGTCGCCAAAGCGCAACATCCAGTCGCTGGAGTGACGCAGGTGATAGCGGGCTTCCTTGACCGACTTGCCCGCTATCGCCGCCAGCTGCGGGTCGGAGGATTGCGCCAGCGCCTGCCACAGCAATACCATGTAAGCAGAGAACAGGAAATTGCGGCAGATGGCGAATGCATAGTCGCGCTGCTGCTGGCCTTTTTCCAGGCCGGAATTGGGCAGTTCCAGCATGGTGAAGTTGCGGAAGCCAAATTGTTCGCGGAAATAGGCGAGGCTATCCTCGCTTTGCGCCGGCTGCATCAAGGAGCCCGCGTGGCTTAGCAGCAGGCGCGCCTGGCCTATCAGGTCCAGCGCGATATTGCCCAGCGCTATATCCTCTTCCAGCACCGGGCCGTGGCCGCACCATTCGGACAGGCGCTGCCCCAGGATCAGCGTGCTGTCGCCGAGGCGCAGGAGGTAGTCGATATGTGGATCGTTGTTCATGGCATTACATATGCTTCACTTCGTCTGGCAGTTCGTAAAAACTGGGATGGCGGTAGATCTTGTCGGTCGCAGGGTCGAACAGTTCTTCCTTGTCTTCCGGCGCGCTGGCGGTGATCGCGTTGGACGGCACCACCCAGATCGACACGCCCTCCTGGCGCCGGGTATAAACATCGCGTGCCATTTGCAGCGCCTGCCTGGCGTCGCAGGCGTGCAGCGAACCGCAGTGCTTGTGTTCCAGGCCCTGCTTGCTGCGGATAAAAATTTCCCAAAGTGGCCAATCCATATGATTCATAGTCTCCCCTTTTTACTTGCCGCCATGTTTCTTGGCGTACGCCAGCGCCGCTTCGCGCACCCAGGCCCCGTCTTCGTGGGCCTTGACCCGCGTTGCCAGGCGCTCCTTATTGCACGGGCCGTCGCCGGCCAGCACGCGCGAGAACTCGCTCCAGTCGATGTCGCCGAAATCGTAGTGGCCGCGTTCTGCGTTCCACTGCAGTGCAGGGTCGGGAATATGCAGGCCCAGTAGTTCGGCCTGCGGCACCGTGGCGTCGATGAACTTCTGGCGCAGTGCGTCGTTGGAGATGCGCTTGATACCCCATTCCATCGATTGCCGGGAATTGGGCGAGCTGTCGTCATTTGGGCCGAACATCATCACGGTGGGCCACCACCAGCGATTGAGCGCATCCTGCGCCATGGCTTTCTGGGCGGCGCTGCCGTTGCACAGGCTCAGCATGATGTCGAAGCCTTGCCGCTGATGAAATGACTCCTCCTTGCAGATGCGTATCATCGCGCGCGCGTAGGGGCCGTAGCTGCAACGGCACAACGGCACCTGGTTCATGATCGCTGCGCCGTCGACCAGCCAGCCTATGGCCCCCATGTCGGCCCAGGTCAGCGTCGGATAATTGAAGATGGAGGAGTATTTGGCCCGGCCGGCGTGCAGGGCGTCCAGCATTTGTTCGCGCGAAGTGCCCAGGGTTTCCGCCGCCGCATATAGATACAGGCCGTGGCCGCCTTCATCCTGGACCTTGGCCAATAGGATGGCCTTGCGTTTCAGGCTGGGCGCGCGGGTGATCCAGTTGCCCTCAGGCAGCATCCCTATGATTTCAGAATGCGCATGCTGGCTGATCTGCCGCACCAGGGTCTTGCGGTACGCGTCCGGCATCCAGTCTTGCGCCTCAATTTTGTGCTCTTTTGCCAAGGCAGCGTCAAACCGGCTTTGTTGCACTGCGGCAAGCTGTGCCTGTGCTGCGCTTACAGACGGCGCTTCGGCCTCGTGCAGATCTTTGCTCGGCAAATCAAGTGCTTGGGTGTACATGGCAAACTCGCTAGCTGTCGGGGTCGGGTAGGCTTTATACGGCGTGGCGCAGGCTTCGCTTGGCCATCTTCGGTTGAGTATATATTAAATAAACCGACTGGTCGGACTATTTATTATTCGCCTTAAAATTTCATGCTTTCCAGGAAACTTTGATGCTTTATTGAGCAAAATCGGGCGAGGGGTGCGAATTTTTAGTATCATTTGCAAATAGGTGTTGACAGGTGTTCGAGACATCTTCATAATCCGGGGTTCCCTACGGAGGGGTGGCCGAGTGGTTAAAGGCGACAGACTGTAAATCTGTTCTCTCTGAGTACGCTGGTTCGAATCCAGCCCCCTCCACCATAGGTAAAAAATTTTGCGGCTGAAGTGGTAGCCCCTGCGGGTGTAGCTCAATGGTAGAGCTGAAGCCTTCCAAGCTTATGACGAGGGTTCGATTCCCTTCACCCGCTCCAGTTAAGTGCTTGTGATTTAAGTTTTGCGCGAGCCGTGCTGCCCTTGTAGCTCAGTGGTAGAGCACTCCCTTGGTAAGGGAGAGGCCACGTGTTCAATCCACGTCAAGGGCACCATTAGTATTGTAGAGTGTCTCAAAGTTCTGGTTTCAAATTGAAAAGCTGTCGGGCGCGTGCCTGAGCATTCTCATCAAAATCGTTAGGAGTCTAAAATGGCAAAAGGTAAGTTCGAACGCACCAAGCCGCACGTAAACGTGGGCACAATTGGTCACGTAGATCATGGTAAAACCACATTGACGGCAGCGATAGCGACAGTATTGTCCAAGAAATTTGGCGGCGAAGCCAAAGC
>DATHMC010000233.1:0-21053 GCA_035487495.1 Undibacterium sp. | reverse complement strand
TTACGTTTGCTGAAGATCATCCGGATTGCCATTTTGTACGGCATTGACGAGATCGCCATCTCCGGACTGGCGGTGCCGCGCACGGCGAAACTGATCGATAAACTGATATTCTGGCGCGATATCTCTGCGCCGCGCGGCGTGCGCCTGCGCAAGGCGCTGGAAGAGCTGGGCCCCATCTTTGTCAAATTCGGCCAGGTGCTGTCCACCCGGCGCGACCTGATGCCGGCGGATATCGCCGATGAGCTGGCCAAGTTGCAGGACAGGGTGCCGCCTTTCGATCCCGACCTGGCGATCGCCCAAATCACCAAGTCGCTGGGCGACCACCCGGAGCAATTGTTTGCCGAATTCGAGCGCATCCCGGTAGCGTCGGCCTCCATCGCGCAAGTACATTTTGCGGTGCTGAAAGACGGCCGCAAGGTTGCAGTGAAGGTGCTGCGCCCCGGCATGAAGGCGTCGATAGACAAGGATGTTGCGCTGATGCACGTGGCCGCCGGCTGGCTGGAAAAATTGTGGGCCGACGGCAAGCGCCTGAAACCGCGCGAGGTGGTGGGCGAGTTCGACAAATATCTGCACGACGAGCTGGACCTGATGCGCGAAGCGGCCAACGGCAGCCAGTTGCGGCGTAATTTCGCCGATTCCACATTGCTGCTGGTGCCGGAAATGTATTGGGACTACTGCTCGCCGTCGGTGATCGTGATGGAACGCATGAACGGCATCCCTATCTCGCAAAGGGAGAGATTGATGGATGCCGGCGTGGATATGGAAAAGCTGTCGCGCGACGGCGTCGAGATTTTCTTCACCCAGGTATTTCGCGACGGCTTCTTCCATGCGGACATGCATCCCGGCAATATCCTGGTGTCCACCGATGCAGAAACCTTTGGCCGCTATGTCGCGCTGGATTTCGGCATCGTCGGCACGCTGACCGATTTCGACAAGGACTACCTGTCGCAGAATTTCCTGGCTTTCTTTCGCCGTGACTACAAGCGGGTGGCCGAAGCGCATATCGAATCCGGCTGGGCGCCGAAGGAAACCCGCGTCGATGAGCTGGAATCCGCAGTGCGCGCCTGTTGCGAGCCCATCTTTGACCGTCCATTGAAAGACATCTCGTTCGGCCAGGTCTTGTTGCGCTTGTTCCAGACTTCGCGCCGCTTCAATGTGGAAGTGCAGCCGCAACTGGTGTTGTTGCAAAAGACCTTGCTGAATATTGAGGGGTTGGGACGGCAACTGGACCCCAATCTGGATTTATGGAAAACCGCAAAGCCCTATCTGGAGCGCTGGATGAGCGACCAGGTCGGCTGGCGCGGTTTGCTGGATAAACTCAAGGCGGAAGCGCCGCGCTACAGCCACATCTTCCCGCAATTGCCGCGCCTGGCGCACCAGGCATTGACGCTGGCCACCCAGCCGCGGCAGGATAGCGCGGCATTGACCAGCCTGCTGGCCGAGCAAAGAACCACCAATCGCCTGCTGCGGGTGATCATTTACTTCAGCGGCTCCATGATATTCGGGGCGCTGGGGACGCTGCTGGTTTTGCACTTTTATTCCATATAGAGGGAAGTAGGCGCCATGGACCCATTCGAGACCCGCGACCCGACCGCCAGCCAATTTTGGGATGAGCGCTTCAAGCGCGAATTCACGCCGTGGGACAAAGGCGGGGTACCGCAGGCTTTGCAGGATTTTGTTAAAAAATCGGCACGACCGCTGGCGACCTTGATTCCCGGCTGCGGCGCGGCCCACGAAGCGGTGTTTCTGGCGGAGGCGGGCTGGGATGTCACTGCGATCGATTTCTCGCCGGCTGCGGTGGCCACTGCCAAGGCGGCAGCCGGTAAATGGGCCGACCGCATTGTAGAGGCCGATTTCTTCCAGTTTCGGCCTGCGCGGACATTGGACCTGATCTATGAGCGCGCTTTCCTGTGCGCCTTGCCTGCGCGCATGCGGCCGGATGTTGCCGCGCGCTGGGCCGGGCTATTGCCGGCAGGCGGCATGCTGGCAGGCTATTTCTTTTTTGATAATGATCCGAAGGGGCCGCCTTTCGGCATGCTCGAAGAAGAATTGAATGATTTGCTCGATCCCCTGTTTGAATTGCTTGAGGATGCCGCGGTGCAGGATTCGATACCGGTATTTCAGGGCAAAGAACGCTGGAAAGTGTGGCGCAGGCGCTAAATTCGCGGCAGCTTCCAATTGCTTGGCTTTATAATGCCCGCAGCAAATTGTTGCGGGTTTTTTTCATTGCGCCCTGATTGATCTGCCTTCAGGCGCCATTGATCGTCTGGCCGCGTGGCCTTTCTTATAGCTAACTACTCTCATGAACACTCTGATCTGGTTTGTCGTGCTTTATTGGGTTATCTCGGTAGGGATAGGCCTGTATGCTGCCCGCTACGTCAAGAACTCCAAAGACTACGCAGTCGCCGGGCGCTCGCTGCCGATGTACGTGGTGACGGCCACGGTGTTTGCCACCTGGTTTGGTTCGGAAACGGTGCTTGGCATTTCATCCACTTTCGTCAAGGAAGGCCTGAGGGGCGTGGTCGCCGATCCTTTCGGCTCTTCGCTGTGCCTGATTTTTGTCGGCCTGTTTTTTGCCCGCCCTCTATACAGGATGAATTTGCTGACGATAGGTGACTATTATCGCAACAAGTTCGGCCGCGCGGTCGAGGTGCTGGTGACTATCTGCATCGTGATTTCCTACCTGGGTTGGGTCGCCGCCCAGATCAAGGCGCTGGGCCTGGTATTCAATGTGGTGTCCGGCGGCGGCATCTCGATGAATGTCGGCATGATGATAGGTGCCGCGAGCGTGTTGATCTATACCCTGATGGGCGGCATGTGGTCGGTGGCGATTACCGATTTCATCCAGATGATCATTATCGTCATCGGCATGCTGTATATAGGCTGGGAGGTTTCCGGCATGGTGGGCGGCGCCGGCACTGTCATCGCGCATGCGGCGAACGCCGGCAAGTTGGAGTTCTGGCCGGCGCCGACCGGCAAGGAAATGCTGTGGTTCTTCGCCGCCTGGATCACGATGATGCTGGGCTCCATCCCGCAACAAGACGTTTTCCAGCGGGTGGCGTCTTCCAAGAATGAGCAGATTGCCGGTCGCGCCTCGGTATTGGGCGGCGTGCTGTATTTCTGTTTTGCGTTCATTCCCATGTTTCTTGCTTATTCGGCAACATTGATCGATCCCAAGATGGTCGAGAGCCTGATCGACAAGGATTCTCAACTGATCCTGCCGACGCTGATCATGACCAAGGTGCCCATCTTTGCGCAGGTGATGTTCTTCGGCGCACTATTGTCTGCGATCAAGAGTTGCGCCAGCGCCACCCTGCTGGCGCCGTCGGTGACCTTCTCGGAAAATATCCTGAAGGCGATGCTGCCCGCGCAAAGCGACAAACAATTTCTGTTCATGATGCGCGTCGTGGTGCTGGTGTTTACCGCAATTGTGACTGTTTTTGCAATGAATACCGACTCCAGCATCTATAAGATGGTGGAAAATGCCTACAAGGTCACCTTGGTGGCGGCTTTTGTGCCGCTGGCCTTCGGCCTGTACTGGAAGCGGGCGACCAGCCAGGGGGCGCTGGCGTCCATGCTGCTGGGCCTTGCGGTATGGATAGGCCTGGAAATGACGGCGCCTGAAGGCTATTGGCCGCCGCAGTTGGTTGGCGTGCTGGCCAGTCTGGGCGGCATGGTGTTCGGTTCCCTGCTGCCGCAGTTCGTCAGGAAACCGATGGCGGCCCAGGCGAATTCCATGTAAAGCTGTGCAGTGCGCAAATTCGTTCAAAAAACCTTTATAATTCAGGGTTTTATCAGGTTTTTTGGGACGAGATATGCCGATTTATGCTTACCGCTGCGAAGATTGTGGTTTTGCCAAAGACGTATTGCAAAAGATGTCCGATGCGCCATTGAGCGATTGCCCCAGTTGCGGCAAGGCCGGCTTTAAGAAGCAGGTCACCGCTGCCGGTTTCCAGCTCAAGGGTTCAGGCTGGTATGTGACCGATTTCCGCGGCGGCGCCAATGGTAGCGCCGGGGCTTCCGCTCCCGCCGCGGGAACCGGCGATTCAGGCGCGGCGGCGTCAAGCTCCGCAGCCAGCGACACGGCCGGCGGCACCGCTAGCGCAAGCGCCAGTAGCGCGGCCAGTGCCGACACCAAGGCAGCCTGACATCATCCCTGAACGCTGTCGGGGTTTGCAGTTTGATTAATAGAATGGCGAGTGCAATGCGTAAATATTTCATCACTGGTTTGCTGATACTGGTGCCGCTGGCAATTACCCTGTGGGTCTTGCATGCCATTATCAGTACCATGGACCAGTCCCTGTTGCTGTTGCCTGTGCAATGGAGGCCGGAAGCGGTAGTAGGTTTTCGCATCCCCGGCCTAGGCACCATACTGACCCTGCTGATCATTTTTGTGACAGGCTTGCTGACGCAAAATTTCATCGGCAATTATGTGGTTGCCGCGTGGGAGGCGCTGCTCAATCGCATTCCCATCGTCAACTCGATCTACTCCAGCGTCAAGCAGGTATCGGATACGCTGTTCTCCTCCTCCGGCAATGCATTTCGCAAGGCGGTGCTGGTGCAGTACCCGCGCCAGGGATCGTGGACCATCGCCTTCCTGACCGGCGTGCCTGGCGGCGATGTCGCGAACCATTTGCAGGGCGAGTATGTCAGCGTATATGTGCCGACAACGCCGAACCCTACTTCCGGTTTCTTCCTGATGATGCCGAAGGCCGATACCATAGAGCTGGATATGAGTGTGGATGCCGCATTGAAATATATCGTATCGATGGGCGTGGTCGCTCCCGAGCATCTGCCGGCAGCCAAAGACGACAGCAATTTGCAGTAACAACCAACAAGCGCCGGTTTGTTTCAACACGATGGCAGCCGGCCGGAACAATTGATAACTTTGAACAAAGACAGGTAATTAGATATGTCCATGCGTACCCACTATTGCGGCCTCACCACTGAGGCTCTTCTCGGTCAAACCGTCAGCCTGTGCGGCTGGGTGCACCGTCGTCGTGACCACGGTGGCGTCATTTTTATCGATCTGCGCGACCGTGAAGGCCTAGTGCAGGTGGTCTGCGATCCTGACCGCGCCGACGTGTTTTCCGCCGCCGAATCGGTGCGCAGCGAGTTTTGCCTGCGTATCACCGGTGTCGTGCGCAACCGCCCGGAAGGCACCAGCAACGCCAACCTGAAGTCCGGCAAGATAGAAGTACTGTGCCAGCAACTGGAAGTGCTGAACCCGTCGGTGACCCCACCGTTCCAGCTGGACGACGACAACCTGTCCGAAACCACGCGCCTGACACACCGCGTGCTGGATCTGCGCCGCCCGCAAATGCAAAACAACCTGCGCCTGCGCTACAAGGTAACGATGGAAGTGCGCAAGTTCCTGGACGCACAAGGCTTCATCGATATCGAAACCCCGATGCTGACCAAATCGACCCCGGAAGGCGCCCGCGACTACCTGGTGCCTTCGCGCGTCAATGCCGGCGAGTTCTATGCGTTGCCGCAATCGCCGCAGTTGTTCAAGCAATTGCTGATGGTTTCCAACTTCGACCGTTACTATCAGATCACCAAATGCTTCCGCGATGAAGACCTGCGCGCTGACCGCCAGCCTGAATTCACGCAGATCGACTGCGAAACATCCTTCATGTCCGAACAGGAAATCCGCGACATGTTCGAAGGCATGATACGCCTGGTATTCAAGAACACGCTCGACATCGACCTGCCGAATCCTTTCCCTGTGATGGATTTCGATACCGCGATGGGCCTGTACGGCTCCGACAAGCCGGACATGCGCGTCAAGCTGCAATTCACGGATCTGACCGACGTGATGAAAGACGTGGACTTCAAGGTCTTCTCCGGCGCGGCGAACATGCCTAACGGCCGTGTGGTAGGTCTGCGCGTCCCTGGCGGCGCCAATATGCCGCGTTCCGAAATCGATGCTTACACGCAGTTTGTCGCGATCTACGGCGCCAAGGGCCTGGCCTACATCAAGGTCAATGAAAAGGCAGCGGGCCGCGACGGCCTGCAATCGCCTATCGTGAAAAACCTGCACGACGTAGCACTGGCGCAAATCCTGGAGCAGACCGGTGCGCAAGACGGCGACCTGATTTTCTTCGGCGCCGACAAGGCCAAGATCGTCAACGACGCGATCGGCGCTTTGCGCGTGAAGATAGGCCACAGTGAATTCGGCAAGAAAAACGGCCTGTTCGATGACGTATGGAAACCATTGTGGGTCATCGACTTCCCTATGTTTGAATACGATGAGGCTAACGAGCGCTGGTCTGCAACCCACCATCCATTCACCGCGCCAAAAGACGGCCATGAAGACTTGATGGAAACCGATCCGGGCAAGTGCATTTCCAAAGCCTACGATATGGTGCTGAACGGCTGGGAACTGGGCGGCGGCTCGGTTCGTATCCACCGTGCCGACGTACAGAGCAAGGTATTCCGTGCCCTGAAGATCAATGCCGAAGAAGCGCAATTGAAATTCGGTTTCCTGCTGGATGCATTGCAATACGGCGCGCCTCCGCACGGCGGCCTGGCCTTCGGCCTGGACCGTATCGTGACGATGATGACAGGTTCGGAATCCATCCGCGACGTGATCGCCTTCCCGAAAACCCAGCGCGCGCAAGACTTGCTGACGCACGCGCCATCCCCGGTGGATGAGAAGCAATTGAAGGAATTGCATATCCGCCTGCGCAATGCAGAGCCGGTAGTGAAATCCTGATCGGCAGGCTGAGATGGCATAATGAAGGCGCGGAACTCCGCGCCTTTTTTTATATTTTCAAAATCGGGGAAATCTGCCGCGGCCATTCCGGGGGCTTGTGCTAATTACCGTACTGACAAAGAGTGAAATTCCGGCTAAAGTGGACTACATCGCTCGTGATGAGCCGTCAAAGTTTCCAGGCAATAAACGTGGATGAACATGCCTTACAAAATTCCTGAGTCCGTGCTGGTGGTGATACATACCGCGGACCTGCAAGTGTTGTTGATAGAACGTGCCGACAAGCCCGGATTTTGGCAGTCGGTGACCGGATCGAAAGACGCTCCGGACGAAGCCTTGCTGCACACTGCGGCGCGCGAGGTGATGGAGGAAACCGGCATTGAAGCACATGCAGGCTATGCAGGCACAGGGCCTTTGATAGACTGGAGATTGTCGAATGTCTATGAGATTTATCCGGTGTGGCGCCATCGTTATGCGCCCGGGGTGACGCAAAATACCGAGCATGTGTTTAGCCTCCGGGTGTCGCGCGACATTCCGGTCAAGCTTGCTCCGCGCGAGCATTTGCAATATGTCTGGCTGCCTTATCGTGAGGCGGCCGACCGTTGTTTCTCATCATCGAATGCAGAGGCTATCCTGCAATTGCCGAAGTTCCTTGATGACATGAATAGAGCCGATCTCAAATGAAACTGCGTATCGCCACCTACAATATCCACAAGGGCGTCACTGCTTTCGGCAGGCGGGCGCGCATACATGGGATCAAGGAGGCGATAGACATGCTGGATGCCGACCTGGTCTTCTTGCAGGAGGTCCAGGGCCAGCACGACCAGCACGCCGTCAAGCACACCTTGTGGCCGGCTGAGGCCCAGCATCATTTCCTGGCCGGCGAACACCGCCATTCAGCGTATGGCATGAACGCCGTCTATGAACATGGACATCACGGCAATGCCTTGCTGAGTCGCTTTGAAATTGCCTCTGCTGCCAATCATGACGTGTCCGATCACGCTTACGAGCAGCGCGGCATACTGCATACGGTCATCCGCGCGCCCGCAGCCGATGTGCATTGCTTTGTGATACACCTGGGCTTGTTTGCCGCCAGCAGGCGGCGCCAGGTACAGGCATTGATCAGGGAAATCCATAGCAGCCTGCCGCCGGATGCGCCGCTGATCATCGCCGGCGACTTCAACGACTGGCGCAACAACCTGAGCCATACCTTGTATGCAGAGCTGGGCGTGACCGAAGTGTTTGACGACGGCACCCGCCATGCGGGGATAGGGTCGGTGCCGGTGCGGGTCGCCGCGATGGCCGGATTCGGCCCCGGCGCCAAGCCGAAAATCAAGACCGGCAGGACTTTTCCGGCAGGGCTGCCGTGGTTGCGGCTGGACCGTGTCTATGTGCGCGGCTTCACGGTGGAGGCGGCGCAAGTCCTGAGCGGAGCGCCATGGACCAAACTATCCGATCATGTGCCTATTGTGGCAACATTGGAGTATTCTTCGCGCTAGGGCGTGTTCCATACGCTAATCCTAAACGACAATAATGCGCAAACTGAATTTTGTGGGGAGTAATGATGTCCAGCTCTTGCACTGCGGTGCAGAGTATTTTCCCGCGCTGATCGCGGACATCGACCAGGCGCAGCAGGATATTTACCTGGAGACCTATATTTTTTCCTCCGACCCTACCGGCCTGCAAGTGCAAGCGGCGCTGGAGAGGGCGGCGCAACGCGGCGTCACCGTGAGAGTGATCGCCGACTGGCTGGGCAGTGGCGACCGCCAGTCCCAATTGCTGCTGAAAACCTTTACCGGCGCCGGCGTAGAGTTCCGGTGTTTTAATCCCTGGTTTCGGCGCGGCCTGGCGCGCACCCATAGGAAGATTTGCGTCATTGATCAAAAGGCGGCCCTGGTTGGCGGCCTGAATGTCAACGACGACATGCTGTCCGATGACGAAGCAGCGCTGCCATTGCAATTTCCGCGCTGGGATTTTGCGGTGCGGGTTACTGGTCCGCTGGTGAGCCAGATACACCTGGAAATTTATGCACAATGGTTAAGGCTCGGCAAACTGGCGCTGAAATCCCGTCTCCAATTGCTGCTGGATTTACGTGAAGAAAAGCAGGCAGACCTGCGCGAACCGAGTTTGGCAGCTTTCATCGTCAGGGATAACCTGAGGCACAGGGTGACGATACAGCGGGCCTATCTGCAGGCGCTGGGCCTGGCCAGAAAAAAAGCCATCCTGGCCAATCCTTATTTTGCGCCCGGCAGGAAATTTCGGCGGGCGCTGATTTCAGCCGCAGCGCGTGGCGTCGATGTCACCTTGCTGATAGGCGTCGGCCAGTTCCATTTGCAGGATGCGGTGGCGCACTCCTATTATCCCAAGCTGATGAAATACGGCGTCAAGATCGTCGAATACCGCAAGACCCAACTGCATGCAAAGGTCGCTGTGGTGGACCAGGAATGGGCTACCGTTGGCTCCAGCAATTTCGACGGCTTGAGCCTGTTCGTCAATCAGGAGGCCAATGTCGTGATCAGGGATGCCGAGTTTGCGCGAAAATTGACCACCCATCTGGAACAGGGCATCGCCGACGGCGTGCTGATCGCTATCGACGATTACAATAACAAGTCCTGGTACAAGCGCGCCTGGTATGGCACCGCCTACCTGATTTACCGCGGCCTGATGCGCATCGTCACGCTGGGAGGGTATGCGTGATTTTACACGGCGTAGACTTCACTTCTGCGCCATCCAGGCGCAAGGGCATTACGACAGCGTCGGGTGAAATGCAGCAAGGCGTCCTGGTGTTGAAGTCCCTGCAATCCCTGCACGATTTCGGCGATTTCGAGGCCTGGTTGCGCCGTCCGGGGCCCTGGATAGCCGGTTTCGACTTGCCGTTCTCGCTGCCGCGCGAATTGATAGAGCATCTGGGCTGGCCTACGCAGTGGGCCGGCCTTATTAATCATCTGAGGGAGACGCCGCGCGCCGAATTGCGTAGCACCTTCAAGGCGTTTTGCGATGCGCGCGCGGCGGGCAACAAGTTTGCCCATCGTGCTACCGATGTCCCGGCCGGCTCATCGCCGTCGATGAAATGGGTTAATCCGCCGGTGGCCTATATGCTGCATGCCGGAGCGCCGCGTTTGCTGGATGCCGGCGTGCTCATACCGGGTATGTATGGGGGCGCTGGCTTGCCGGATAGCCGCATAGCGCTGGAGGCTTATCCCGGAATGCTGGCGAGGAGCATTACCACGGCATCTTACAAAAGTGACGACAAGGCCAAGCACACTGAAGCAAGAACCGATCGACGAGAGCAGATTGTCGTTGCGCTGGAAGCGGGCCGCTATAAACTCGGCGTGCCCTTGTTGTGCGGGCCTTATAGGCATGCGCTTATCGCCGATGCCAGCGGCGACTACCTAGATGCAGTCCTGTGCGCACTGAGCGCGGCCTGGGGCTGGCAGCGGCGCGACCATAGTTATGGCCTGCCCGCTTTTGATGCGTTGGAGGGGTGGATAGTGGGGGCATAGAGCGCGGTTTGTGCTCCAGCGATGAAAGTTCACATTGTTTTACTCCTCGCCGCCGCAAACTGCTCAAAGTAACTCAAACTACCCGGATTCGCCATTGCGTCCCTGTTGGCGATCTTGTCGATAGGCGTGCCCATCAACAGCTTCTTGATCGGCAGTTCCATCTTCTTGCCGGACAAGGTGCGCGGGATCTCTGCTACCGCGAAAATTTCATTCGGCACGTGGCGCGCCGACAGCGCGGTGCGTATCGTGTCCTTGATGGCCTGTGTCAAATTCTCGTCCAGCAGCGTGCCAGCGCGCAGCACCACGAACAGCGGCATATACGATTCGCGCCCCAGGTATTCCAGGTCCACCACCAGGCTGTCCAGCACGTCGGGCAGGCTCTCCACGGCGCGGTAGATTTCGCTGGTGCCCATGCGTATGCCGTGCCGGTTGATCGTGGTGTCGGAGCGGCCGTAGATGACGGCGCCGCCGCGCGGCGTGATCCTGATCCAGTCGCCATGCCGCCACCAGCCGGGATACACATCGAAATAGCTGTCCAGGTAGCGGCGGTTGTCCGGGTCGTTCCAGAAAAACAGCGGCATCGACGGCATCGGCTCGGTGACGACCAGTTCGCCTACCTCGTCGTTAAGGGCCTTGCCTTGCTCATCCATCGCATATACCGCGATACCCAGGCTGCGGCTTTGTATCTCGCCCGAATACAAGGGCATGATGGGGCAGGAGCCGACAAAGGTGGCCGCGATGTCGGTGCCGCCGCTGATGGATGCCAGCATGAGGTCGCTGCCGACTTGCCGGTAGATCCACTCAAATCCTTCTTCCGACAATGGCGAGCCGGTCGAGCCTACCGAGCGTATGTGCTCCAGCCTGGCGATCTTGTGCGGCTGTATGCCTGCTTTCATACAGTTGGCAAAGTAGGCTGCGCCCGCACCGAGGAAGCTGGTCTCGGTCTGCTCGGCAAATTTCCATAGTGTGCCCAGGTCGGGATAGCCGGGATTGCCGTCATACAGGCAGATGGTGGCGCCCAGCAACAGGCCGGTGATCTGGGAGTTCCACATGATCCAGCCGGTGGTCGAGAACCAGTGGAACCGGTCTTGTTCACCTAGATCGAGCTGCAGGCCATGCCCCTTCAAGGTCTCCAGCAGGGTGCCGCCCTGGCTGTGCACGATGGGCTTGGGCATGCCGGTGGTGCCCGACGAATACACTATCCACAGCGGATGGTCGAAGGGCAGGGATGCAAACTGCATTGCCACGTCATGCTGCAGCAGGCTGTCCCAGCCAATGAAGTTCCCCGCCGGGACTTGCTGGCGCAATACCGGCAACAGCACCACCTGCTCCACGCTGGGCAGCGATTGCTGCAGGGTTTCGACGACGCTCAGGCGGTCGAACGGCTTGCCGCCGTAGCGGTAGCCATCCACCGCGATCAATACTTTTGGATGGATCTGGGCGAAGCGGTCCAGCACGCTGGGGCTGCCCATGTCCGGCGAGCAACTGGACCAGATCGCGCCTATGCTGGCGCAGGCATAGAAGGCGACCACGGTCTCCGGAATATTCGGCAGGTAGGCGGCCACCCGGTCGCCGCGCTGCACGCCCATCTGGCGCAGCGCATGCGCGACCGACGCGATCTGGCTGCGCATCTGGCCCCAGCTCAAGGTATGTGTCTTGCCCTCGGCGATATCCGGTTCGGATTGAAAGATGATGGCGGGCCGTTGCGATCCGGCCTGGTCCTGGTGAAAGCGAAATAATTGTTCCGCCAGATTGATGTGCGCACCCTCAAACCAGTGCGCCCCCGGCATTGCATGCGTGCTCAGTACGCGCGTGTAGGGCAGCGTGCTGCGCACGTCGAAGTATTGCCATATGCTTTCCCAGAAGTCTTCCAGGTGCTCTACCGACCATTGCCATAGCGCATTGTAATCACTGAACTGCAAGCCCCTGGTCGCGTGCAGCCATTGCTGGTAATCGTACATGCGGGTCTTGCTGATGCGTTCCGCGGAGGGAGTCCACAATAGTTTGCTGCTGATCTCGTTCATGCTGGGTTTTCCTTGCTGGAAGAGGAGTTGGAAGCGAGGGCGGCTGCGCGTATGCCCGCGCTGATGAAGCGTTGCAAGTGCGGCGCAGCGGCGGCGGCATTGCGGGCTGGACAGCGGCCCTCGGAGAGTCTTTCCATGCGGGCATCGACCACGTGGTGCAGCAGCGCGCCCAGTGCGAACTGATAGCACCAGAAGATGGTTTCTATCGGCGCCGCAGGCAAGGCGCCGCTGAGGGCTGAAATGAATTCTTTTGCCATGGGATCGTAGAACTCGCGGGTAATGCGCGCGCTGGCCTCGTGCTCGTCTATCACGCCGCGCATCACCATGCGCGAAAAATTGACGCCGTCCGGTTGCTCGTTCAGTTTGAGCACGGGGGTAATGAAGGCGGCGATGATCGCGTTCAGCGCCACGTCCGGATCGGTATGCAAGCAGGCCTGGTGCAAATCCGACAGGCGCTCCGCAATATAGCCGCTACGATGCTCAAAGATCGCGTGATACAGTTCATTTTTTGCGCCGAAATAGTAGCCCACCAATGCGATCGGGACCTGCGCCTCGTGAGCGATATCCCGTATCGACACGCCTTCATAACTTTGCATTGCAAAGCATTTTTCCGCAGCGACCAGGATAGCCCGCTTTTTTCCGCTTAAATCATTCACTGAGCTCATTGGCTTCTTTCTTGTGAAGATCGGGGGTAATTGATGCGACACCGCGCGACCCGCTCCAGATCCGCAGGCGTGATCAAAAACCGTCACGCAAGCTTGCCGGATAGGCCGGCGGGTGACGACTCTGCCCTATGGCAAATGCTGACAAATGCCGGGAAAAGCATTTGCTTGGCGAATAGATTGTACGTTCGTACAAGCTTTTGTCTATGCGCGCTGCAGCAATTACGGACAAACGCAGTTGTATAGTGCATCCTGTCTATAAATTCCTTGTAATTGCCCAAGTGCTGAAATACAGTGCAGAAAATAGTATGGACGTGTGAAAATATAAAGTCAGCCGTATATGAATTTCCATCGAATTGCACGATCAAACAGGGACAAATGAGCGATAGCGTCAGATTAGACAAGTGGCTGTGGGCGGCCCGGTTTTTCAAGACCAGGACGCTGGCGACAACAGCGGTGGAGTTGGGGCGGGTGCTGCAGAACGAGCAGCGGGTCAAGCCCGCGCACAACGTCAGGCCGGGTGACATGCTGGCGATCCAGCATGCGGAGCAAACCTGGCAGGTGCAGGTGCTGCGCGCGCTGGACGTGCGCGGCTCCGCCACAGTGGCGCAGACCATGTATCAGGAGACTGCGGAAAGTGCAGAAAATCGCGCCAAGACTGCACAGGATAAAAAGTATTACCGCGAACCCGGCGCGTCGCTGGCAGGACGGCCTACCAAGCGCGATCGACGTCAACTGGATTTCACCAGGAACTGAGATTTCACTGGAAATGACATTCCTGTGAGAAAGGAACACCCCTGAAACGCCGCAAATCCCGATAAAACCCAAAGAAGCAAGTAGATACTCTCCTCTAAACGCGGCTACAACGCGGTTTCTGGTTTGACTTTTATGGCGCCGTGCCCAATAGTACGAGCGTTCGATTAATTCGCATGCAGGCATAAAAATCCTGTCTTCATGAATCATCCAACACGATTAATAGCATTATGAATATGACATCTAAATTTATGCGTAAAGGGGAGCTGACTCGTGCAGCGATTCTTGATGTTGCCCTGGACGCAGCTAGCCGTGACGGCATAGAAGGTCTGACGATCGGCCTATTGGCAGACAAGATGAACATGAGCAAATCAGGCGTATTTGCCCATTTCGGCTCGCGCGAAGACTTGCAGATCGAGGTGCTGAAGCTGTACCACCACCACTTCGAGCAGGAAGTGTTTTACCCCAGCATGAAGGAAGAGCGCGGTTTGCCGCGTTTGCAATCCATGTTTGCGTTATGGGTCAAGCGTGTCACCGTAGAAATCGCATCCGGCTGCATCTACATCAGCGGCGCCGCGGAATACGACGACAGGCAGGGGCCGATACGCGATGAACTGGTCGGCATGATACACGCGTGGCAGGGCGCATTGCGCCGCGCCACTACCCAGGCGATACAACTGGGGCATTTGCGTGAGGATGTCGATCCGGAGCAGATCGTCTATGAAATGTACGGCCTGATCCTGGCCTTGCATCACGATGCGCGTTTCCTGCGCAAGCCGGGCAGCGTCGAAAGGGCGCAAATCGGGTTTGAGAGGCTGGTTGAAAACTATTCGCGGCACGCAGAAGCGCAAGCCTGAGCCGCCAGGGAATCGAAACACCTTCGCACAAAATTTTTATTTAAACTTACTTAAGCGGTTATCAGGAGAAAATCATGGGTCAATACGTCGCTCCCTTGCGCGATATGCAGTTCGTTTTGCATGAGCTGTTGCAGGTCGAAAATGAATTCAAGAGCCTGCCCAAATACGCAGAAATCGATGCCGACATCATTAACCAGGTCCTGGAAGAGGGCGGCAAATTTACTTCTGAAATATTGTTTCCGCTGAACCACTCCGGCGACCGCGAAGGCTGCCATCACGATAAAGCCAGCCATACCGTCACGACGCCAAAAGGCTTTAAAGAAGCCTACAAGCAATATGTAGAAGCAGGCTGGCCTGCGCTATCCTGCGACCCGGATTTCGGCGGCCAGGGCTTGCCATTGGCGTTGAATAATTCTTTCTACGAGATGCTGAACTCGTCCAACCAGGCATGGACCATGTATCCGGGCCTGTCGCACGGCGCGTATGAATGCATCCACGAGCACGGCACAGAAGAACAAAAAGCGCTGTACCTGCCCAAGCTGGTTTCGGGCGAATGGACCGGCACCATGTGCCTGACCGAAGCCCATTGCGGTACCGACCTCGGCATGTTGCGCTCCAAGGCAGAGCCGCAAGCCGACGGCTCCTACAAGATCACCGGCAGCAAGATTTTCATTTCTGCCGGCGAACACGACATGTCGCAAAACATCGTGCACCTGGTGCTGGCCCGTTTGCCGGGCGCTCCGGAGGGCTCGAAAGGCATCTCGCTGTTTATCGTACCCAAGTTCTTGCCGAATGCGGATGGCAGCAACGGCGCGCGCAATCCTATCTTCTGCGGCGCGATCGAAGAAAAAATGGGCATCCACGGCAATGCCACCTGCCAGATGAACCTGGATGGCGCCACCGGCTGGCTGATCGGCGGTCCGAACAAGGGTTTGAATGCGATGTTCGTGTTCATGAATGCAGCACGCCTGGGCGTGGGCATGCAAGGCCTGGGCCTGACCGAAGTCGCCTACCAGAACGCCCTGGTCTACGCCAAGGACCGCATCCAGATGCGCAGCCTGTCCGGCATCAAGGCGCCGGACAAGCCGGCCGACCCTATCATCGTGCACGCCGACGTGCGCCGCATGTTGCTGACGGCAAAAGCCTATGCCGAAGGCGCGCGCGCTTTCACCGGCTATGTCGCGTTGCAGCTGGACAAGGAGTTGAACCATCCGGATGAAGAAGTGCGCAAGGACTGCGCCGACGAAGTCGCGCTGCTGACTCCGGTGATCAAGGCCTTCATCACCGACAATGCATGGACTGCCACTTCCGAGTGCCTGCAAGTGTACGGCGGCCACGGCTTCATCGCCGAATGGGGCATGGAGCAATACGTGCGCGACGCGCGCATCAACATGATCTACGAAGGCACCAACACTGTTCAGTCGCTGGACTTGCTGGGTCGCAAGATCCTGATGGACAACGGTGCCAAACTGCGTAAATTCGGCGCCAAGGTACAAGCTTTCGTGGAAGAAAACGGCACCAATGAAGAATTGAGCGAATTCATCACGCCGCTGGCGGACCTGGGCGACAAGGTCACCAAGCTGACCATGGAAATCGGCATGAAGGCCTTCCAGAATCCGGACGAAGTCGGCGCCGCGGCGGTACCTTACCTGCGCGTGGTCGGCCACCTGGTGTACGCTTATTTCTTCGCGCAAATGGCAAAAATCGCTCTGGCGAAAAAAGATTCCGGCGATACTTTCTACACATCCAAACTGGCAACCGCGCGCTTCTATGTCGCCCGCTTGTTGCCCGAGACAGCGATGCTGATCCGCCAGGCGCGCTCCGGCTCCGCCAACCTGATGGCGCTGGAAGCCGACCTGTTTTAATCAAGACCGCACTGCGGCGGCCATTCTGGACCTGGCCGCCGCAGTGCCATTCCACATGATACCCATGAGGTAAAAAATGACTAATTTCATCGTAAAAAAAGTTGCGGTACTGGGCGCTGGCGTGATGGGTGCGCAGATCGCTGCACACTGCGTCAATGCCAAAGTGCCCGTCGTACTGTTCGACCTGCCGGCCAAGGAAGGCCCTAAAAACGGCATCGTGCTGCGTGCCATCGAAAACCTGAAAAAACTCAATCCTGCGCCGCTGGGCAACAAGGATGACGCGGCGTATATCGAAGTCGCCAACTACGAAGACAATCTGGATATCCTGCAGGGCTGCGACCTGATCATCGAAGCGATCGCGGAACGCATGGACTGGAAGCATGACCTATACAAGAAGGTGTCTCCCTACATCGCGCCAAACGCGATCTTTGCCTCCAATACATCCGGCCTCTCCATTACGGCGCTGTCCGAAGGCTTTGATGCCGAGCTGAAAGCCCGTTTCTGCGGCGTGCATTTCTTCAATCCACCGCGCTACATGCACCTGGTGGAACTGATTCCTACCGTGGCCACCCGCCCGGAAATCATCGACCAGCTGGAAGGTTTCCTGACCACGACACTGGGCAAGGGTGTAGTACGCGCCAAGGACACGCCTAACTTCATCGCCAACCGCGTCGGCATCTTCGGCATGCTGGCGACCATCTACGAAGCCGAGAAATTCGGCCTGACCGTGGACGTGGTGGATGACCTGACCGGCAAGAAACTGGGCCGCGCTTCTTCCGGCACCTTCCGCACTGCCGACGTGGTGGGCCTGGATACCATGGGTCATGTCATCAAGACCATGCAGGACAACCTGGAAAGTGATCCTTTCTTCCACGTCTACAAAACCCCGGAAGTGCTGGCCAAGCTGGTCGCCGCCGGCGCGCTGGGCCAGAAGGCCGGCGCCGGTTTCTATAAAAAAGTCGGCAAGGACATCCAGCGCCTGGATTTCGCCAAGGGTGAATACGTGGCCGGCGGCGCCAAGGCGGACGACGTCGTTGCCCGCATGCTGAAAGAAAAAGACCCGATCAAGCGCATGAAGTCGCTGCGCGAATCCTCGAATGCGCAGGCGCAGTTCCTGTGGGCGATTTTCCGCGACGTGTTCCACTACATCGCCTTCCATTTGGAGTCCATCGCCGACAATGCGCGCGATATCGATTTTGCGATGCGCTGGGGCTTCGGCTGGAACACCGGTCCTTTCGAGACATGGCAGGCATCCGGCTGGCAAGAGATCGCCAACTGGGTCAAGGAAGACATCGATGCAGGCAAGGCATTGTGCAATGCGCCTTTGCCGGCCTGGGTGTTCGACGGCCCGGTTCACGCAAATTCGGGCGTGCATACGCCGGAAGGCTCTTGGTCCGCCAGCGGCAAGACTTATGTGCCGCGTTCCGAGTTGCCTGTGTACCAGCGTCAGGTATTCCGCGCTCAGGTACTGGGTGCAGGCGCGCCGGACGGCAAGACTGCCGGCACCACCTTCTTTGAAGATGATTCCGTCCGTATCTGGCACCAGAACGACGACGTGCTGATCCTGTCGTTGAAAACCAAGATGCACGTCATCGGCCCTGGCGTCATCGACGGCATGGAGAAAGCGATTGCCGAAGCCGAGAAGAATTTCAAGGGTCTGGTGATCTGGAATTCCGACGCGGCCGAAGGCGGCGCCTTCTCTGCCGGTGCCGACCTGCAGGCGATGCTGCCGCTGTTCATGTCCGGCGGCGTGAAAGCCATCGAACCGGCAATCGCCCGCCTGCAACAGGCACACCAGGCGCTCAAGTATGCCAACGTGCCGGTGGTAGCGGCCGTGGCCGGCCTGGCGCTGGGCGGCGGCTGCGAACTGGCGCTGCATGCGGCAAAGCGCGTAGCGTCGATAGAATCGTATATCGGCCTGGTGGAAGTGGGCGTCGGCCTGGTTCCCGGCGGCGGCGGCCTGAAGGAAGCAGCGGTACGCGCAGCGAAAGATGCCAAGGGCAACGACCTGCTGCAGTTCCTGAAAAACTACTTCACCAATGCGGCCACGGCGGCGGTTTCCAAATCCGCGCTGGAAGCGCAGAAAATGGGCTACCTGTCACCCGATGACGTGATCGTGTTCAACGCCTATGAATTGCTGCACGTCGCCAAGGTGGAAGCGCGCGCCATGTTCGACGCCGGCTACCGTCCTCCGCTGAAGGCGCAGGTGCCTGTGGCCGGCCGCTACGGCATGGCAACCATTTCCGCCCAGCTGATCAATATGCGGGATGGCGGTTTCATCTCTGCGCATGACTATAAGCTGGGCACGATGATTGCCGAGATCGTTTCCGGCGGCGAAATAGAGCAGGGTAGTGTCGTCAGCGAGCAGTGGCTGCTGGACATGGAACGCAAGGCCTTCATGGAATTGCTGAACCATCCCAAGACCCAGGAACGCATCATGGGCATGATGCAGACCGGCAAGCCTGTACGTAACTAGCCAGAGGAACTGTTGGAAGCGCCCTGGCGCGCTGCGTCCCGATTACCGGGATGCCCGCCGGGCGAGCCCACAACGCACTCTATGCACGTAAAGAATGAATCAGGAGAAATGAAATGACAAAACAACTTCAAGACGCCTACATCGTCGCCGCTACCCGTACTCCCATCGGCAAGGCGCCGCGCGGCATGTTCAAGAATGTGCGCCCGGACGATCTGCTGGTGCGCGCTTTGCAATCGGCGCTGGCGCAAGTGCCCAACCTCGATCCCAAGCTGATCGAAGACGCCATCGTCGGCTGCTCTTTCCCCGAAGGCGAACAAGGCCTGAACCTGGCGCGCATGGGCGTATTGCTGGCTGGCCTGCCCAACACCATAGGCGGCGTAACGGTCAACCGTTACTGCGCATCCGGCATTACCGCCGTTGCGATGGCGGCGGACCGCATCCGTGTCGGCCAGGCCGACGTGATGATCGCCGCGGGCGCGGAGTCGATGTCGATGGTACCGATGATGGGGCACCATCCATCGATGAACATGGCCATCCTGAAGGATGAAAACGTGGGCATGGCTTACGGCATGGGCCTGACCGGCGAAAAAGTGGCAAACCAGTGGAAGATTTCGCGCGAGGTGCAAGACCAGTTTGCGTTGGGTTCCCACCAAAAAGCGCTGGCAGCGCAAGCCGCCGGCTACTTTGACGATGAGATGACCTCGGTCGAGATCGTCGAGCGTTTCCCCAACCTGGCAACCGGCCAGATCGATATCAAGACTCGCACTGTGAGCAAGGATGAGGGGGCGCGTCCGGATACTTCGCTGGAGGGCCTGGCGAAACTGAAACCGGTATTTGCCGCCAAGGGCAGTGTCACTGCCGGCAATAGTTCGCAGACTTCCGACGGCGCCGGCGCGCTGATACTGGTCAGCGAAAAAATCCTGAAGGAGTTCAACCTGACTCCATTGGCGCGTTTCGCGTCCTTCGCAGTGCGCGGTGTGCCACCGGAAATCATGGGCATCGGTCCCAAGTTTGCGATCCCTGCGGCTTGCCGCGCAGCCGGCATCACGCAAGACCAGTTGGACTGGATAGAACTGAACGAGGCGTTTGCCGCACAGGCATTGGCCGTGATCCAGGACCTGGGCCTGGACCCGTCCAAGGTCAACCCTATGGGCGGCGCGATTGCTCTGGGCCATCCGCTGGGTGCCACCGGTGCAATCCGTGCCGCGACGGCCATCCACGCGATGCGCAGGAACAAGCTGAAGTACAGCATGGTGACCATGTGCGTGGGTACAGGGATGGGGGCCGCAGGTATTTTCGAAAACCTCTAATGGGCATCGCCACCAATCTATTGGACGACTTAAGCCGCTCGCTGCGATTGGCAACGATGCACAGCGGCACGAGTTGAGCCATAACAATGACCGCACACGAGTTTTTCTGTGCGGTCTTTTTACTGGAGGCAGCGTGGAAAATATTCGGCTTGTTACCAGCGACGGCGTGAGCCTGGCGGCGACGCGGTTTGCGCCGGCGGGGGCGGTCAAGGCGGTGGTGGTGCTGCCGGCTGCGATGGGAGTGAAGCAGGATTTTTATGCGCCGTTTGCGCAATTCCTGGCCGACAGCGGAATCGCCGTGCTGAGTTTCGACTATCGCGGCATGGGGGAGTCCCGCCCCCGGCAATTCAGCCATTCGCTGCGAGGGTTCGAAGCGACGGTGTCTGACTGGGCCGAGCGCGACTACAACGCGGCTCTGCAGGCGGCCAAGGCCTGGCAGCCCGGCGTGTCTTTGCAGGTGATAGGGCATTCTCTGGGCGGCCAATTGCCCGGCCTGTTGCCGGACAACCATTTGATCGACGGCCTGATCACGATCGCCGCCGGCAGCGGCTACTGGCGCGACAATGCGCCGCAATTGAAGCGCTTTGTGTGGTTCATGTGGTATTTCGCAGTGCCTGTATATACGCGGCTGTGGGGCTATTTCCCCGGCAAGAAACTGCGCAAGGTGGGCGACCTGCCTAAGGGCGTAATCTACCAATGGGCCCAATGGTGCCGCAGCCCGCACTATGTGGTCGACGCGCAGGGCGAGCCTATCCGCGCCGGCTACGAAAAGATCCGCGCACCGATACTCAGCATCAGCTTTACCGATGACGAGATGATGAGCCGGCGCAGCATAGACAGCCTGCACGACTTCTACAAGAATGCGCCGATAGAGCGCCGCTATATCTC
>DATHMC010000232.1:0-9995 GCA_035487495.1 Undibacterium sp. | reverse complement strand
CGGGCAGGTTATTGAATGGTTTCTCGAGCAGCGGAGTAACTATCGCATCCACGGCGGCGCTCGCTTGCTGCGCAGCGATCACACCAGCCATGGTGCAAACCACCACGATTAGTTTCTTAATGTTGAACATAGCGTTTCTCCGTTTATTGGTAGCAACAGTCTAGAGGCGGAAGCCAGTGCAGCGGTAGTCGCATACCAGGCTGCACTGTGTTTCCCTATCAGCATCAATGGCTCGGTCGCTACATGACCTGGCGCATCTTCCGGCGCACAAATAATGTCGCCGATTTTCTTGGTCTGGGCGCGCAGCACATCGCAACTTTGCGCCAGCGCGGTTTCCGGCAAGGCAGCGAGCAGCGTCGTCATGGCAGCAAGGCTAGTACCACTGCTGAGCAAAGGGCTGGCTGCCACATAGCGTAAAATTGGCGTCGTGGGTTGAAATCCAATGCGCCTGCGTCGCCGGGGGCGCCGTCAAAACGATTCATGGGTATATCTTTCAAAAAAAATTATCCGAGGACACTACCGCCGGCGTTATGGCGCTGGCTTTACCAATGCGATGATACAAATGATGCCGTGCATCGCCATCTTGGTGTATGGGCATACGCGTTCCGCATTGCGCACCAGTTCTTCGGCGGCAGCGACGGGAACACCAGGCATTTCAATATTGACCTCGGCAACCAGCATATAGAGTCCATCCACCGGGTCTCGTCCGAAAGCGACAGAGACCTTGACTAGGCAGTCATCGAGCTGGATTTTGGCCTTCGTCGCCAGCAACGTCAGTGCACCGTGGAAGCAAGCGCCCAAGGCAGCGGCAAACAGTTGTTCCGGATTGGTGCCCCCGCCAGGGCCGCCAAGGGCATGCGGCAGCCTCAGCTCGACATCAAGACTGCCGTCGTCCGAGCGCGCGACGCCAGATGCCCTTCCGTGCGATGCAATCCCGCCGGTCACGCTGACGCTGGTCGAGTAAAGGGGTTTAAAGTTCTCACCGACATATTTATCCAGCATCGAAATCGGTGGCGCAGAAAGCTCTCTCATTGTGGATTCTCCTCGGTCTGGGCGACACCATGCGCGCCCCAGTACAGAACCCGGCAAACCGGCAACCGAGCCGTCTGCCGGATCGCATTATTTGTACGCGGGTCCAGCGGTCTTTAGCCAGCGGTCTTTAGCCAGCGATCGAGCGTGATCGCGCCCAATCGAGCTTGATCGCGAGGCACCAGGGCAAGGACAGTCAACTCGGCACCAAAATAGCGCGCGTGCAAATCGGCCACAATTGGACGGACATCCTTGATGCCTTTCAGATAGCGCTGCACCAGTTCGGATATGCTTTCGCGCTCAGGGCCGGCAATTTCAACAATGCCGTTGATGGGACCGGCCAGGGCGAAGTCAGCCATGGCGGCGGCGACATCATCCGACGCGATCGGTTGCATCAAGGCTGTGGGCAAACGTACTGCCTGGCCGTCAAATCCCGCCTCGGCAATTCCATCGAGGAATTCAAAGAATTGCGTCGCGTGGACGATGGTAAAAGGCAGGCCCGATTTGCGGATCAACTCTTCCTGCGCCAATTTCGCTCGGAAGTACCCGCTCTCAGCCAGACGGTCGGCGCCAACGACAGACAGCGCGACGTGATGCCGGACACCCGCTACGGCGGCCGCCGTCAACAGGTTGCGGCCGGACGTCTGGAAAAATTCCATCACTGCCTGGTCTTCGAACGAAGGCGAGTTGGCGACGTCGACCACCACGTCCGTTCCGGCCAGCACCTGGGCGAGGCCATCGCCGGTGATGGTGTTGACCCCGGACGCGGGCGACGCGGCAATTGCTTCATGGCCGCGCATTCGCAGTATGCTGACCAGCTTGCTTCCAATGAGGCCGGTGCCTCCGATAACGACGATTTTCATATTGATCTACCTTTCCAGTTAGACGGGAATCCCAGTGATGCTGGAGAAATTCTAGGCCTGCGTCAAGCAAGGCGGTAGGACTGTGGCGGGCCGCACCATGGTTCATGGCAGGCAACAATCGCATCGGTGACCGGCATAATTAATGGGATATTTGTCATTTACGCCGGGTTGGTTCGAACCTAACATCATGTTCAGGAAACAAGGGGCGCGCCGGGCAGGCACGCTGCACCGACTGCCTACCTTGTGGAAACGCTGCCCCATATAGTTGGGTCATATGTGACAACGTGAAAAGGCGTGTACATGACACTTCATCAGCTTCATCCGAATCACGGTGCTGACGCGCTCGCTTCGAGTTTCGCCACCACCTACGCAGGAGTAGTTGCGTTCATCGCAGTCGTCCATGAAGGCAGCTTTGCCAAGGCAGCAGTGCGGCTCGGCATCGGCCGGTCGGCGATCAGCCGTAGTGTGCAAAAGCTGGAGAATCAACTCGATACCCGCTTGTTTCTGCGGACGACACGCAGCACCTCGCTCACGGACGAAGGCGAGCTGTTTTATGAGAACTGCAAACCGGGCGTGGAACGCATCATCCGATCGATTGAAGAGATGCGCGAACTGCGCAGCGGAACGCCACGGGGCCTGCTGCGCCTTAGCACCACGGTGGGCTTTGGGCGCAAGGTAGTGGCGCCGCTGCTACGCGGTTTCCGCGAGAAGTACCCAGAGATCAGGATAGACCTGCTGCTCGATGACAGTCAGACCGACTTCATCTCCGACCGCATCGACGTGGCATTCCGCAATGGCCGCATGGACGACAGCCAGGTGGTGGCGAAGCAGCTTATACCCATGCAAATGCTGGTGTGCGCGTCTCCCGAGTACGTTCTGAAGCATGGCACGCCGCAAACCGTCGGTGAGCTGGTGCAGCACAGATGCATCAATCTACTCCTGGCCTCAGGCCGAATTTGCGAATGGCAGTTCAAGGTGGGCGGGATTGAGCAAAAATTCTTGCCCCAGGCGGGCAGCAGCTACAACGACGCCGAATTAGTATTACAGGCCGTGCTCGACGGTGAGGGGCTAGCGCAGATGGCGGGCTATCAAATATGCGATCACCTGCGCGCGGGCCGGCTGGTGGCCTGCCTGCCCTCCTACGCGCCCAATGATCGCGGTCACTATGTATGTTACCTGAGCCGCCATCACCTGCCCAGGAGAATACGGGTCTTCATCGACTACATGACCCAGCATATCCGCACGCTGGACCTTCATTGCATTACCAATTTCACACCATTCGCGCAGGATTAAGTTCCATCATGTTTGCGTCACCAAAAATCGCCTCTAACGCCAGGCGACCGTTCCAGACGAGCAGCGCCAGCGCAGCGCTCTCAGTAAGTTTGTCCACGCCACTGACTCTGGCGGCAGAGGCTCATGAAACTGAAAAAATCATCAAGCATCCCGTAAGGAATCAAACCTGCAAATCCAGGCAAGCCCGCCTGTGTTGTGGTATCTCAGGAAGCGAGTAAGCTGCTGTCGATGACTTTGGGGCGATGCTCGTCGTAGCGGGTGGCGGCATTGATCTTGGTACCCAAGCCGGTCAGCCGCTTATAATCATCCGGCAGCTGCGCATCGAACTCCTGCAGCGCTTTGCGAATCTCCGTATTGGACTTGCCGCTGGCTTTCTGCTCGTTGTAGAGGCCGATGCGTTGATGGGTAACCTGATCGAGCTGTTGCCTGACCCTTTGCCGTACCGTTCCGGCTAAAGTTTCGCCGGTTGCCGCAAGATGAAACGGCATGACATTGTCCGGTATGATGGCCGCGCAGTCTGGCCGGTAGGCGTTGTATTCAAGATCGTCCGCATCGGCCGGCGGCAATACCGGAAAGCCCCAACCTACCTCATCAAGCTGACGGATCTCCATTTTTTGTCCAGTACGCGCCGCGGCGTTGACGGCCGAGCTGGCCGCCGGCGCCGCGCTGTTGGCCGCCGGCAAAGGTGTGTAACGCACGGAGCCTTCGGCTTGACGGTTGCTCGCAGCCGTTGCGGCCTGGTAGGGGTTCAGATAGGCGTTTCCCACACGATTGACCACGCAACATCTCCTTATCAACGAAAATATGGCCACGGCAACAGGCGCGTCCGCACCTGCCCATCATGCCCGTATCGTTCGCCTGGAATTGGTGCATTTCTGCATACACAGCGGTGAGCCATACGCACCATTGTCTGTTGGCTTATCAAGCTTCTGCGCGGGCCCAGAAACGCTTCCGATAATCCGTCCGCGAAACCACCAGAATGCGGTGGAAGGTTACGCGCATGCGCTCTTCGTCAGGTCGACGCCTGCGGCGATCCCGGCCGACGCCCAGACCACGTCCTGCTCTACAACGACAGCGTCGCGGTCGACTTTGCTCGTCGGACAGCGCCGCGACGGCAAATCGTGGGGCTAGAGCACCCCACTCCCGGCAACTTAAATTTAGGGTTCGCGGTAAAAGGAAATCGCATCCAGCGGTAACCCAAAATCACAGATGGTGGTAGCAACAATGTGGACGGTGGGAAACAATAGGCCATTCGACGGTATTACTTAAACCGATTTAGCGGCATGGCCAAATTAGATGCGAATACGCAAGTGGCATAAATTCAGGGCTATCAGTCATTTTCGCTGGGTTTCTTCGCAGCTAAAATGCAGGTGTCGAAGCGAGGCGCTGCAGCAGTCAGCAATTATAGATGGAGCTCAATCATGGCGGACCATGGCGAAAAATGGGCGCGGCCAACTGGCATTCTTGACAGGCGAAACTATAATTAATCTGCCTGCCAACTATGCTCAGTAGTCGCCTGAGCTAGATACATCGGCAGAGCCCAGGCGGGGTGCCCAGCATGATCGGGAATATTGCCCAATGTCTGCAAAGCACAATTCAATAGATTATGAAGCAACATATATTTGACACTCTGCCCCACATGCGGGCGATACATTGAAAGGTATAGTATGAAAATCTTAATCATTGGCGGCAGTGGGCTCATCGGAAAGAAGGTTGTGAGCAAATTGAACCAGCTTGGCCACGAAGCAGTGGCGGCGTCGCCCGCCTCGGGCGTCAATACCCTCACCGGCGAAGGGCTGGCTGAGGCACTGAAAGGTGCGCAGGTGGTTGTCGACGTCGCGAATTCACCTGATTTCGCAGATAAACCGGTGATGGATTTCTTCCAGACATCCGGCCGCAACCTGCTTGCCGCAGAAGCGGTTGCCGGCGTCAAGCATCACGTTGCACTCTCGGTCGTGGGCTCAGAGCGCCTGCCGGACAGCGGCTACCTCCGCGCAAAGGTGGCCCAGGAAAATCTGATCAAGGCCTCCCCCATTCCCTACACGATCGTGCGCGCAACCCAGTTCTTTGAGTTCATGATGCCCATTGCCGAGTCGACCTTCGATGGGAAAACGATTCGCGCATCACCTGCGCTGATGCAGCCCATCGCGTCGGATGACGTCGCTGCCGCCGTGGTGGATTTCGCCATCGGCGCACCAGTGAACGGCATGGTCGAGGTGGGTGGGCCCGAACGGCTGCCTCTGGACGAAATCATACGGCGAGCCTTGAGCGCACACAAAGACACACGTACCGTGACAACTGATCCCGATGCGGGCTACTTCGGCGCGAAGCTGGACGATAAAGCCCTGACCACCGCTGACAATGCACGTCTCGGTGCTATCCGTTTTGACGACTGGCTCCGTACTTCGCTGCAGAAGTAAGCGATTAGGCAGGGGTGCTGAACACGCTATCCCTGCCTTTGCTTTCCAGAAACATGCCTTCTTATCCCCTCAAGCCGACCGGAATCACGGCGTTACAGGGCGCACAGGGTGAATTTACATCCACGAATTTTCATCGACGAAGGAGAAAGAGATGTTCGCTAAATTACTCTGCGGGTTTACTGTCGCAGCTCTCTCGATCAGCGCAGCCTCAGCCCATGACATGTCTGGCGGCCAGTCCAAGTAACGGTAGTGTTTGATCACGTTCTTCCGAATGCGCCCGGCAAGAGCATGAAAGGCGTGCTGGTGGAATACGGCCCAGGCGGTTCTTCGCCGGCGCATACCCATCCGGCTTCGTCTTTCATCTATGCAACGGTACTGGAGGGAGCCATTCGCAGCAAGGTCAATGACGGCCCGGAAAAGGTGTACCGCGCCGGCGAGAGCTTTGCCGAATTACCGGGCGATCATCATGGCGTCAGCGCCAATGATAGTAAGACCAAACCCGCGCGCCTGCTGGCCGTCTTTGTCGTCAATACCGATGAAAAGATCCTGGTCACTAACAACAATTAGTACGGCAGCTTGGGCCAATGCCTCATCGGCCCAACGCCAATTTTTACAAAGCCCGAATCCTCCCCTCAATCCCGGGCCAGTCTTTCTGCCCTTTGAGGGACGATCACGATGCAGGCGATAATGAAGGCCTCCGGCAACAAGGCCACGCCAAAAGCCAAGGCGCCGCCCCCCATAGCCCAGGCCGAGCCTGGTGTCAGGGCCGGCGAACCAGTCGCGCAGCGCGGTGCCTAATTCGTGGTAGTTCAATTGCAGGCCTCATACGAGAATCGCTTACGATACTCCGTGGGCGATATCCCAAGATTGCGCTGAAAAGTTACTCGCATTCTCTCTTCATCGCCAAAACCACTCAGACGAGCAATCTGATCTATATTCCGGCCAGAGTCCTCCAACAGTCGCCGCGCTGCCTCAAGCCGGAATATTTCAACAGCCTTCGCCGGAGTGCGGCCAGTCTTTTCTTTGTAAACACGCGCGAAGTTGCGCGGGCTCATTTTCACCCTTTCGGCGAGATTCTCTACGGTTAAGGAATCGCCGCTGAGATTTTCCGAAATCCAAAGATGTAGATCATCGAAGACCGCGCTGTCGTGAGCCTGAGACTGCAGCAACATGCTGAATTGAGTCTGTCCACCGGGCCGTTTCAGAAAGACGACTAACTCTTTCGCCACCCCCAGGGCAATCTCGCGCCCGCAATCGGCCTCAATTAATGCTAATGAAAGATCGACTCCTGCCGTCACCCCAGCCGAGGTCCAAATTTTATCTTGTTGAACAAAAATCGCATCAGAATCGACGTCAATCGTGGGATAACGTTTTTTTAACAGGTCGCAAAAAGCCCAATGAGTGGAGGCACGTTTCCCCTCAAGTAGTCCCGCCCTGGCGAGCATGAAAGCGCCGGTGCATACCGACGCAATACGGCGTGCCGCCCCGGCTGCCAGTCGAAGCCATTCCACCAATTGGGCTGATTGATCGACCACGAGTTCAATATTTGGGGCGCCGGGGATAATAATGGTATCGACCTCTGCCGTTGCGAAATCGGCGAGAGCCAAAGTGTCCAACCCAACGCCTTCAAGTGTGCGTATAAGCCCGCCATTCAGGCTGACTGTATGCCGGGCGTACCCTGGCAAGCCACGAGCCTCCATGCTTCTCGATGCTACCCAGAACGCTGTCTGCGGACCTGCAATGTCGAGAAGACACATTTCTGGAAAAGCGACAAACAGAACGAGGCGTTTCTTATTAAATGTGCTTGGCTTAAATTCCGGGATATTTGTCATTTACGACCAATTCTTTCAATGCTAACTTCCAATCCGAAGAGTAGTAAATTATTGCTCTTGTAAACATTTTGGTTGCGAGGATCTCAGAAAAAGAGAACCTACACAAGTAGAGATTTTTTTTGTTATTTGGCTTATCAATAGATTTCTTTGCTCTTGACCCAGGAAACGTCCTGACCTTGAATACGAATACAATTCACAATGCGTGAACGCCCTGGGTCCAACCGGCTCAACCAAAAATTAAAGATCAAATGTCCGTGTGCGCCTTGCGTAGATCCCATTTTATTTTAAGGGGACACTCAGCATCACTCAACGTATAAATTACTTTCAGAAGTTCGCCGCAATGTTCAAGAACTCCATCGAATTCCCCACCATCGTAAAAGGAAAATTTCATAAAAAAATATCCGGGTCCTGGTTGGGATCAGGACTACTCAAATGAAAGACTGCGGATGATTTCTCGGTATGCACGTCAAACGGGAAAAATTCACGGTTATCGTGAGATGCACGTTTACCATCTAGCTTCCCGCCGCTAATCTACTTTGTTCACGCTTCCTTGGAGTTGACTGGGATACTCCAAGCTACCTGAGCAATTCGTCCCATACAACGATATGTATGCGCGTCCAGTACCTCCCAAAAAGCTCTGGGATGTGGCAGTAAGAAACGAGATGTCTATTATAAAACCCACTAAAGAAAATCTGGGCATACTAATGTCGGCCGTTCGACGCGGCGCCCGTCAATCGCCACATCGCTTCAGTATTCGTTTATGCCGGTGCACTACCCCCTGTTTCCTTTTGACGATTGGCATTTAAGTCTTCTGTTGTCGAGCTAATAAAGTAGTGATGCCTTGTCGGCACCACCTGCGATCGCCCTGCGATACGACTGCACATTACGCATCGATGAATGTAGCGAATTCATCCAATTGCAACTTGTGCAAAGCCATTTGATTCTCGGCCGTGCTATTGTCTGCCCAGCCAAGCGACATGCCCGCAACCACCATTTCGTCTTCAGGAATACCAAGTTCGGCACGCAGAACGGGATATTGCAACGACCATACTTGCTGAGGGCAGGTGTCGAGACCTCGGCCTTTTGCAGCAAGCATGATGTTTTGAAGGAAACAGCCATAGCAAATAAAGCTCGCCCACTCGAGACGGCGGTCCATCGTAAAAATGATACCGACGGGCGCGCCAAAAAACAGAAACTGACGTTCTATCTCGCGCAAGCGCCCAACCTTGTCATTTCTATGAACACCCTGCGCGTCACCCAGTTGATCACGAAAAGTATTGAACCGGGTTAAATATGGGTCGGGGAGCGGCTGTGGAAAAAAAGGATATTCAGGTGTTAATTTTTCTGGATTTGCACGAAAAGCCTTAACCGCAGCCTCGGTGACTCGATCCCGTGCCTTGTCGGTTACGACATAGCAGCGCCAAGGCTGGCTGTTACTTGAGCTAGCCGCATATTTGGCAACAGACAGTATATCTTTCACCATCTCCATAGGCACTGGTCGATCGAGATACCCGCGCTTGGCGCGACGCTCGCGGATCAGTTCATCAATAAACGGGTTTGTGTTCATTTTTATCTTCTACTGTAGGATTATTGTCAACGCTATTTCCCATTTCTAAACGTCTTAGACGTTACTAAGCCATAGCGGGAAAGCGCTAGCCCTGAAATGGTCTAGAGGATAATTCCGTGCTCTACCGTTGGCTCGGAGACATCGCTCTTTTCGCCAAGGATGTCCATGAGTTCGCGTTCGATCTTCCGGCAGATCTGTGCCATGGGCACGTCATTGGGATTTCCCTCGAACGGGTTCTCCGTGCTTTCGCCTACCAGCTCCAGCACGAGGTACATCCACGAGATCATCGTGCTGAATGGAATAACCAGCCAGATCATGTTGCCATGCATGAAGCCTGAAACGCCGGCATTGAGCTTTTCGAACTCCGTAAGAATGCCAAAAGGCAGCAGCAGACAAAAGGTACGGACAAAGAGCTTATTGGTGACCTCATATTGCCTAGGATACGGATAGTCTTTGATACGCTCCGCTCGTCCTTGCTGCGCGAAGAAGCCTCTGATTGCGCCTACCAACTCCAGATAGAAGGCAGTGCTGATCTCGCCGGCGTCAAGGAAGCGCCTGATCGTTGCTGCCTGCGTTCCAAGCAAGCGGCTTGTCTTACTCTCGGCTTGAGCAAGCGAGTCGAGCTCGGCCTGTGGCAGATAGCGCGCAAGCGCCTCGTTCAATGGAGTCTCCCACTCTGGAACACGGTAGTGTTTCCGGTACTCCGCGTTGGATGCCTTGCCTACGTTCTCCCAGATCGTTGGGGTCCTTAGTTGGTAGCGCAGCGCCGTCAGCCACGCGCAATGCCGGAGAATCAGTTCTCGCCCACCCGCCAGTCCTGCCGGAAAGTCCCTGCTCATCACACCCAGACTCCGGCTGCCATTCAGAATCTCAGTCCAGATCTGCTGAGCCTCTAAGGCCCTGCCGTAAGTCTGCACGTTCCTGAAACCCACGATAAATGATGTGGCCGTGCCCAGCAGTACCACAACCGAGACCGGGATCGACAGCCATT
>DATHMC010000231.1:0-14322 GCA_035487495.1 Undibacterium sp. | reverse complement strand
TCCTTTTTGCTGCAAACCGGCAAGCGCGTGATGATCTGCGCCGAAACCCTGGGCCGCAGGGAAACCTTGCAGCAATACTTCAGCGAATACAATATCAGCCTCAGCCTGTGCGAAGGCTATACCGACTTCATCATCTCCGACGCCAAGCTGGTGCTGGGCGTAGCGCCCTTGCACGCCGGCTTCGCCCTGGCCGAGGACGTCGCCTTTATCACGGAAACCGAACTGTATGCCGGCTCCGGCAAACGCATAGGCAGGAAAAAACAGGAAGCCGTGACCCAGGTCGAGCATATGGTTCGCGACCTGTCGGAGCTCAAGATTGGCGATCCGGTAGTCCACAGCAACCACGGCATAGGCCGCTACATGGGCCTGATCAGCATGGACCTGGGCGAAGGAGAAACCGAATTCCTGCACCTGGAATATGCGAAAGACACCAAGCTGTATGTGCCGGTGGCGCAATTGCACGTGATCTCGCGCTACTCCGGCGCTGCACCGGACGATGCGCCTTTGCATACGCTGGGTTCGGGCCAGTGGGAAAAAGCCAAGCGCAAGGCCGCGCAACAGATACGCGATACCGCCGCCGAGCTGCTGAACCTGTATGCGCGGCGCGCGTTGCGCCAGGGGCATGCGTTTGAATATTCCGCCAGAGACTACGAGACCTTTGCCGAGAGCTTCGGCTTCGATGAAACCGCCGACCAGGCTGCCGCGATCAAGGCCGTGATCGACGACATGGTCTCCGGCAAGCCGATGGACAGACTGATCTGCGGCGACGTCGGCTTCGGCAAGACCGAGGTCGCGCTACGAGCAGCCTTTGTCGCGGTGATGGGCGGCAAGCAAGTGGCCATACTGGCGCCGACCACCCTGCTGGCGGAGCAGCACGCGCAAACCTTTGCCGACCGCTTCGCCAACTGGCCGGTCCGCATCGCCGAACTGTCGCGCTTCCGCACCACGAAGGAAATCACGCAGGCGATCAAGGGCATGGGCGACGGCACGATAGACATCGTGATCGGCACGCACAAATTGCTGTCGGACGACGTCAAATTCTCGCGCCTGGGCCTGGTCATCATCGATGAAGAGCATCGCTTTGGCGTGCGCCAGAAAGAAGCGCTGAAAGCCTTGCGCGCCGAAGTGGACGTATTGACGCTGACCGCCACTCCCATCCCGCGCACCCTGGGCATGGCGCTGGAAGGCTTGCGCGATTTCTCCATCATTGCCACCGCGCCGCAAAAACGCCTAGCCATCAAGACCTTTGTGCGCAGCGAAGGCGAATCGGTGATACGCGAAGCCTGCCTGCGCGAATTGAAACGCGGCGGCCAGGTGTACTTCCTGCACAACGAGGTAGAGACCATCCAGAACCGCAAGGCGATGCTGGAAGCGCTGTTGCCCGAAGCCCGCGTCGTCGTCGCCCATGGACAGATGAACGAACGCGACCTGGAAAAGGTCATGCGCGATTTCGTCGCGCAGCGCCATAACATCCTGCTGTGCACGACCATCATAGAAACCGGTATCGACGTGCCGACCGCCAATACCATCATCATGCACAGAGCGGACAAGTTCGGCCTGGCGCAGCTGCACCAGTTGCGCGGCCGCGTCGGCCGCTCGCATCACCAGGCCTATGCCTACCTGATGGTGCACGACCTGCAAAGCCTGACCAAGCAAGCCTCGCGCAGGCTGGATGCGATCCAGCAGATGGAAGAACTGGGCAGCGGCTTTTACCTGGCGATGCATGACCTGGAAATCCGCGGCGCCGGCGAAGTGCTGGGCGACAACCAGTCCGGCGAAATGCATGAAATCGGCTTCCAGATGTACTCCGATATGCTCAACGAAGCGGTACGCTCGCTGAAAAACGGCAAAGAACCCGATCTTGCGGCGCCGCTGTCCAGCACGACCGAAATCAACCTGCATATCCCGGCACTGTTGCCGAATGACTTCTGCGGCGACGTGCACGAGCGCCTGTCCATCTACAAGCGCCTGGCAAACTGCAGCAAGCCGGATGCCATCGACGACATGCAGGAAGAATTGATCGACCGCTTCGGCAAACTGCCGGAGCCGGTGAAAGCCCTGCTGGAAACCCATAGGTTGCGCGTCGCGGCCAAGCTCCTGGGCATCATCAAGATCGATGTGCACGGAGAGGCCGCTTCCTTGCAGTTTGAACCCAAGCCGCCTGTCGATGCGATGCGCATCATAGAACTGGTGCAAAAAAACAAGCACATCAAACTGAACGGGCAAGACAAGCTGCGCATCACGGCCAACATGCCCGACCTGGCCTCGCGTGTGGCCCAGGTCAAATCCACGATGCGCGCACTACACTAAAAGATTTTTATATGAACCTGATCCTGCAGGGGCTGAACCCCGCCCCCAACACCCTGAACCGCATCGCAGCGCTGACCCATGCTGCCAGCATCACCCCTATCAACGCCGATGCAGTGCGCTGCGAGGGCTTCAGCTACACCAGCGAGCTCAGGGCGCAGATAGAAGCCGAAGCCTATGCCGCCCAACTGGACGCCACCTTCATCGAAGCGGGCCGCGCGCTGAGCGATTTCAAGCTGGTGGCGATGGACATGGACTCCACGCTGATCACGATAGAATGCATCGACGAAATCGCCGACATGCAGGGCCTGAAACCGCAAGTGGCAGAAATCACCGAAGCGGCGATGCGTGGCGAGATCGAATTCCGCGAGAGCCTGATACGCCGAGTAGCGCTGCTGAAAGGGCTGGAGGCTTCGGCGCTGAAACGGGTCTACGACGAGCGTTTGCAACTGTCGCTGGGCGCGCAAAAGATGCTGTCTGCGATCCAGGCTGCGGGCCTGAAGACCCTGCTGGTGTCGGGCGGCTTCACCTTCTTTACCGACCGCATGAAAACCCGGCTCGGCCTGGACTACACCCACTCCAACGTGCTGGAGATAGAAAACGGCAAACTGACCGGCAAGGTCATCGGCGGCATTGTCGATGCCGACGAAAAGCAGCGCACCGTGGAGCGCGTTTGCATAGAAATGGGCATAGAGCCGAAGCAGGCTATCGTGATGGGCGACGGCGCCAACGATCTGAAAATGATGCATGTCGCCGGCCTGTCGGTCGCCTTCCGCGCCAAACCGGTGGTCAGGGCGCAAGCAAATGTAGCCTTGAATTTTGTCGGATTAGATGGCATCCTGAACCTGTTCGGCTAGCAGGCGGCCAATACCCGATGCGATAACATCGCCCCCGCCTCCCCTCGCAGTTTGTTGTGTAACCTCATGGAGCATCAATGACTCAAGAGCTGGTGTTTGACGATAGACTGAACTCACTGAAAAACCTGGCCTGGTGGCTGTATCTTTTTCATGCGGTGAGCCTGGTATTTTCCCTCGGTGCTTTTTCCTGGATTCCGCTGATCGTCAGCTATCTGAAGCGTGGCGACGCTGCCGGCACTTTCGTCTATAGCCACCACACCTGGCAGATACGCTCCTTCTGGTGGTATCTGGCATGGATCGTCGTAGGCTGTGTTTTATTTCTCACGGTTATCGGCATCCCGCTGGCCTATCTGGTCTGGTTCTGCGCCTGGCTATGGAAAGCGTATCGCCTGCTGAAGGGCCTGATGGACCTGAACGCCAACAAAGCCATGCCGGTATAGCCGCCATGTCAGCAGAACTCAAATCCTCGCGCCGCGACGGCACACTGGTACTGACGCTGTCCAATCCCGGCGCCAAAAATGCGCTGCACCCCGACATGTATGCCGCCGCAATCGAGATGCTGTCCATCGCGGAACGGGACGACTCCATCCATGCGGTGATACTGACCGGCGCTGACAACTTCTTTTGCTCCGGCGGCAACCTGAACCGCTTGCTGGAAAACCGCAGCAAAGACCGGACAGTGCAGGCCGACTCCATCGATAGCCTGAACAGCTGGATAGACGCGCTGCGCAATTGCAGCAAGCCGGTGATTGCCGCAGTGGACGGCGCCGCCGCCGGCGCAGGATTCTCGCTGGCGCTGGCCTGCGACCTGATTGTTGCCGGCGCGTCGGCAAAATTCGTGATGGCCTATGTCAAGGTCGGATTGACGCCGGACGGCGGCGGCTCCTGGCTCTTGTCCCGCGCGTTGCCGCGCCAGTTGGCGACCGAAATCCTGATGGAAGGCAAGCCGGTAACAGCCAGCCGCCTGCATGATTTCGGCGTGGTCAACAAACTGGTGCCGGACGGTACGGCGCTCGGCGCAGCGCTGGATTGGGCGGATCAGCTCGCTGAATTGTCGCCCAATGCAGTGACGCGCATCAAGACGCTGGTGGGCGAAGCCGAAAATCAGTCGCTGTCCCGGCATTTTGAAGCTGAAAAGCACAATTTCGTCGAGAGCCTGCATCACCGGGATGCGCTAGAGGGCATACAAGCCTTCCTGGAAAAACGAAAAGCCAACTACAAGTAAATCGTCCGATGAGCGCTACTACCTCCCTTCGCCGCCGCATCTACCTGATGCGGCATGGCAGCGTCAGCTATTTCGACGATGCCGGCAAACCCTTCCAGCCCGAATCCGTGCCCTTGAACGAACAGGGCCGCCAGCAGGCAAGCGCCGCCGGCAAAACCTTCGCTCAACGGCAAATCCGCTTTGACCGCGTGATCGTCTCCGGCTTGCCGCGCACCGTGGAAACCGCCAAAGGCGTGCTGGCCGAGACGGGGCAGCAAATAGAACTGGAAATCTGGCCCCAATGGGAGGAATTGCGTGGCGGCAAGCTGGCGGCAATCTCCGATGCCGAACTCAAAGACGCCTTTGTCGGCGCATTTGAAGGCGTGGTTGCAGAGGACAAGCAATTTCTTGGCGGCGAAGCGATAGGCCAGTTCATGGACCGCATCCATCCCGGCATCGCGCAATTGCGGGCCGATCCAGACTGGGACTGCGTGCTGCTGGTGTTGCACGGCGGCGTCAATCGCGCCATCCTGTCTTATGCGCTGACCGGGCAAAGGCTGTTCCTGGGCAACCTGGCGCAAACCGCCGGCTGCATCAACGTGCTGGATGTCGGCAGCGAAGCGCACGACTGGGTAGTGCGCGTGGTGAATTACTCGCCTCTATCCGATTTGCAGAATGAATCCCGCAGCACTACGATGGAAACACTGCTGGAGCAATACAAGAAGTCGCGCCTGCGTTAGCGCCGCCCCTGCGCCCCATACCAGCCCAAGAAAAATATCAATAAATAGTACGACCGTACGATTTATTGATATAGAATAGACCGAAATAATATTTTCGAGCCGGGAACGCACTTCTTTTCTTCGATCAGTTCCGGCTTGTGACACGGGTAAAAAACTTAGCCATGCGGGAGACGAAATGTTTGAAGAATTCATGGGAACCATGCCGGTCAGCGAACGCCAGAAATTTGATGTCGGCACCCTGGCAGACTATATGCGCCAGCACGTGGAAGGTTTCGACGCCAAATCGGCGGACAGCCTGATCGTAGAGCAATTCAAGGGCGGCCAGTCCAACCCGACCTTCAAACTGAGCGCAGGCAAGCAGCGTTATGTGATGCGCGCCAAACCCGGCCCGGTGGCCAAGCTGCTGCCGTCGGCCCACGCGATTGAACGCGAATTCAAGGTCATGAATGCCTTGAACAAGGCCGGCTTCCCTGCCGCCAGACAATATGCGATCTGCACCGATGAAGACGTCATCGGCCGCGCCTTTTACATCATGGAATTTGTCGACGGCCGCGTATTATGGGACCAGTCCCTGCCCGGCATGACTCCTGTCCAGCGCGCAGAGATCTACGACGAAATGAACCGCGTCATCGCCCAGTTGCACACTGTCGATTACGCCGCCATCGGCCTGGCCGATTACGGCAAGCCGGGCAATTACTTTGCGCGCCAGATCGACCGCTGGACCAAGCAATACAAGGCGTCCGAAACCGAAAAAATCGAGGCGATGGACAACCTGATCGCCTGGCTGCCGAACAATATCCCGGCCGGTGACGACACCAGCATCGTGCACGGCGACTACCGCCTGGACAATATGATGTTCCACCCTACCGAACCGCGCATCCTGGCGATCCTGGACTGGGAACTGTCCACGCTGGGCCACCCGCTGGCCGACTTCTCTTATCACTGTATGAGCTGGCATATCGCTCCCGGCCAGTTCCGCGGCATCGCCGGCCTGGACTACAAGGCACTCGGCATACCCAGCGAACAGGAATACATCGCCAAATACTGCGAACGCACAGGAAAAACCATACGCCGTGAAGATTTTTCCTTCTATCTGGCCTACAACATGTTCCGCATGGCCGGCATTTTGCAGGGAATCATGAAGCGCTATGTCGACGGCACCGCGTCCAGCGCGCAGGCCAAGAAGTCCGGTGAAGCGGCCAGACCGATGGCAGAGATGGGCTGGAGCTACGCCAATAAGTAGAAGATTTTTCGTTTGAACCAGTCGTTCAGAAAAAAACAAAGCATCGTCCACGAAAAGCACGAAAAACACGAAAAAAATCGCTTTGACCTCTCTTTAATCCAATCAAGCGACCAGGGTTTTATGTTTTTCTTTCGTGTTTTTCGTGCTTTTCGTGGACAAAAAATAATAGGGTGGGCAGAGCTGCCCACCCTACGGAAAGCAAGTCCATTTGAAGTAACAGGTTTCATCACCACAGAACAACACCAGGAGACAACATGGAATTCGAATACTCGGACCGCTGTAAGGAATTGCAAGGCAAGCTGCTGAAGTTCATGGATGAGCACATCTATCCAAATGAAAAGGCCTTCAAGGCAGAAGTCAACAAGAACGGACTGGAAAAAGGCAATCGCTGGATTCCTACCCAGCTGATTGAAGAGCTGAAGCCAAAGGCCAGGGCGCAAGGCCTGTGGAATTTGTTCCTGCCTAAATCGGTGCGCGCGCCGGAAGGCTTGTCCAACCTGGACTACGCGCCGCTGTGCGAAATCATGGGCAGGGTCAGCTGGGCGCCGGAAGTCTTCAACTGCGCCGCGCCGGATACCGGCAATATGGAAACCATAGAACGCTACGGCACCGAAGAGCACAAGCGCACCTGGCTGGAACCGCTGCTGCGCGGCGAAATCCGCTCTGCGTTTGCCATGACGGAACCCGGCGTTGCGTCATCGGATGCGACCAACATCGAAACCCGCATAGAGCGCGACGGCGACGACTATGTGATCAACGGCCACAAATGGTGGATCTCCGGCGCCGGCGACCCGCGCTGCAAGGTGTATATCCTGATGGGCAAGACTGACTTCAGCGCGGCCCGCCATTCGCAACAATCGATGATACTGGTCGACGCCGGCACGCCCGGCATCACCGTCAAGCGCCCTCTTCCCGTCTTTGGCTACGACGATGCGCCGCACGGCCATTGCGAAATCCTGCTGGAAAATGTGCGCGTTCCGGCCTCCAATATCCTGCTGGGCGAAGGCCGCGGCTTCGAGATCGCCCAAGGCCGCCTGGGGCCAGGCCGCATCCACCACTGCATGCGCGCCATCGGCGTTGCAGAGCGCGCACTGGAGCTGATGTGCAAGCGCCTGAACAGCCGCGTCGCCTTCGGCAAGAGGGTGTCGGATCAAAGCATCTGGCGCGAACGCATCGCCGAATCCCGCATCCAGATCGACACTACCCGCCTGCTGACCCTGAAAGCCGCCTACATGATGGACACGGTAGGCAACAAGCAGGCACAGGCCGAGATCGCGATGATCAAGGTGTTGGCGCCGAACGTGACCCAACAAGTGCTGGATTGGGCGATACAGGCGCACGGCGCAGGCGGCGTCTCGGACGATTTCCCTCTGGCCGCGCAATGGGCGGGCAATCGCACCTTGCGCATTGCCGACGGCCCGGACGAAGTGCACCGCAATGCGATTGCCAAGCTGGAATTGGCAAAACATATCAGCCTGCCGGGAGAAGACCTGAGCCCGCCGATTACAAGAGGCTAGTTTTACCCCGTGCCATCGGCGGAGTGAAGTCATGCACTCCGCCGATAGTACTGCGTTGATGAAGCGGCACACCTGTACATCGAATCATTTCTCAATGCTTCATTTAAAGCGCCACCTTGATCAGGGCAGCGGGCAAATAGGCTTCAATACCATCGCCGCCCCCAATCCGGATATTTAATTCAACTTCCAGACGAATTTCACCTTAGTCCAGGCTTGTACGGCTTTACCGTTCTTTTTCCCGGGTACTCCCTTGGCAGTGCAAGCTAGCAAAGCGCTTTTCACCGATTCGTCCAGCAGCAAAACCCCACTGGACTCATCCAGCTTGACATCCTTTATCGTTCCGTCATTTTCCACTAATACCGATATGATGACCGTGCCAGTTTGGTCCTTCGCGAGAGACTCTCTCGGCCACTCCGGGATGCATTTCATAAAATCGAAATAAGGATCGGAGGTAACTTCAGCATCTGGACCGGAGCCAGCCACTGGCACTGGCGGCGTATGTGCGTGAGCATAGGTACCAAGGCAAGCAACGGCCAATCCGACCACTGAAATGAGTGCCTTCCAGTTGATGGGTTTCACTTCGGGACGCAGCAATCGTTTGATACGGGTCATAAGATTTCCTCCATGAGCCGCTTGGGCAAGTTGAGGGATTGAGAGCTGGATGATGTCCAGTTCTTGAAGTGCAAGGGCCAGGCGCCGCGGTTCGCCTAGTATCCTTGCGGCGAGATCATCTGCAATTTGTTCACGCTCTATACGGATGTGTTTCGAAATCCACCACACACCTGGGTGATAAAACAATAAAGTCTCAATACAGCTCTGCATCAGGTTGATCAGGAAGTCAAAACGATGGATGTGCGCCAGTTCGTGTGCCAGCAAAGCTTCCAGCAAATCGGCCGGCATACCTGAAACGAGTGAGGATGGAATCAGAACCAAAGAACGCCAGCAACCCATCGTTACCGGACTGCGCAGGTCATGTACGACTCTGAGGCGAACTTCCCGTTTAATGCCAAATTTCCTGGCAAGATGCGAAAGCCTGTCCTCCCAATGCTCATCTTTGTGCGTACGCGTAATATCCGCATAACCCCGAATCCAAATCAATCCCATTGCCATCCGCAAAATAAGCAGGCTGACGCAGCACAGCCAGGAAAATACAATCCATTGCAAGTTGGACTGCGCCCAATCGGTCAGCAGCAACCAATCAGCGCTACGTAGCTCGACAATGAAGTAAGTCTCCGCCAGCGGCAGTTGTCCGGAATCGATACCCTTCGCGGATAAACGATACGCTGCCTCAAGTACGGGCAAGATCAGACAAACCAGTAATGCCGAGCAAGAGAGTGCATAACGTACTTGTGGCCGGGCGTTACGCAGCAGTATCAGCAAGAAAGCGGTGACGCACGAAATCACCGTCCCTTGCCATAAGAAGTGAATCAGGGACCATCCGATCGCGTTTACCAGCGACGACACAAGATCGATCATTTATCCTCTCCTTTTGTATCGCTACTGGAATCCCCATGAAGAAATTTTTGTATTTCGTCCCGCTCCTCTTGGCTAACGTGGCCGCGCAAGGCAGCCATCACCAGGTCCTTTGCCGAGCCCGAAAATGCCTTGTGGATGAGATCCTTCAATAAATTACTCTGCAGAGAATCCTGGGCTTGGGCCGCCGCATAAATATGAGAACGCTGGCTTTCATCCCTAATCAGCAAGCCCTTCGTATGCATGATCTGCATCAACCGCAATATCGTCGCGTAGGTAATCTCAGGCCGCTCTTCCAAGGCCGCCTGATGGATCTGCTTCGCCGATGCCGGCCCTGATTGCCAAATCAGCCGTAGTAATTCCAGCTCTGCCGCCGTGGGCTTGGACGAGCCTGCTGTTTTTTGGGCTTGCGCCATAAATACTCCATCAGATCAAGACGATGGAAGTAGACTATATTGTCTAGAACATTTTGTCTACAACTGTTTTTAGCGATGTTGAGTAGCCCTCCCGCAAGAGTAGTGCGGTTCAGTTAAAGTAAAAACTAGACGATTCCTGTCGTTCCCGCGCAGGCGGTAAAGCAGGGGAACCTAGCGTCGTTCGACGAAAGTCACTGGATTCCCGCCTGCGCGGGAACGACATTACTCCCGCAAAAGGCTTACCCATAATTTACAAAATGAGGCAGCTCAAGCAAAAAATCCGCAGCGTCTGCATAATGGGATGCAGAATTTTTTATTAACCACAAATGACTAGAGGAAATCGATGATTGATGCTTATTCCTGGCCCACGCCAAATGGTCACAAAGTCCATATCATGCTGGAAGAATGCGAGCTGCCGTATCGCGCCATACCTGTCAATATCGGCGCCGGCGATCAGTTCAAGCCCGACTTCCTGGCGATTTCGCCCAATAACAAGATTCCCGCCATTGTCGACGCCGATGGTCCGGACGGAAAGCCGATTACGCTGTTTGAGTCCGGCGCCATCCTGGTGTATCTGGCAAGCAAGGCAGGCAAGTTCCTGGGTAAAACCGACAGGGAAAAATTCAACGTGCTGCAATGGCTGATGTTCCAAAAAGGCGGCATCGGCCCCATGCTGGGCCAAGCCCATCACTTCCGCCTCTATGCGCCGGAAAAAATTGCCTACGCGATTGATCGCTACACCAATGAAGCCAAGCGGCTGTACGGCGTCATGGACAAGCAATTATCGAAAACCGAATACCTTGCCGGCGATGAATATACGATCGCCGATATCGCCGCTTTTCCATGGACTCGCTCTGCGGCCAACCAGGGCATAGACTGGAATGACTTTCCACACGCCAAACGCTGGTTCGAGCAGATCGATGCGCGCCCCGCCGTGCAGCGCGGCGTGAATGTGCTGGCGGATTTGCGCAAGCCCCTCCAAGACGACAAAGCCAGGGAAGTTTTGTTTGGGAGTACCCAGTACCAAAAAAAGTAACTCCATAAGTCCATGCCGACTGGAAACGGCGACCGCTGTTTCCAGTCGGCTGTGGCCGGCAATTTCGACTTGGCTGTTACGGCTCGCTAATTTCCCTCGCACACACAAAATCTACGCCAGGCTGTCAAATAGTCTTACAATCGTGGTGTTTCCACAGCAGGTTTAATGTATGCGCCGCCCACCCAAGAAAAATAGAATCAAGCTCGCGGCAGACAGTGTGCGTATCGCCAACCTGGCACAGGCAGTAGCGCAATCCGGCAGCAGGCTGGAAGATTTGTCCTGGCAAGAGCAGCTTGATCTACTGGTTTCAAAAACCCTGAAGAGCCATCATCAGGATCTGCTCGATGCTGCGTCCGAGCATTTGTTTGAAATCCACCCGAATTCCTACGAAGTGCTGATGGAAACCATGGAATCCCTCAGCACCTCATGCCGCCTGGAATTCGACGGCAAGTTTTACGACGCGATGCTGATCGCCGCCCCCATCCTCGCCTGGACCCGGTTTGAAATTCCGTCGGGCAGCATCTCCGGTGAAATCATCACCATGGTATCTGCGCACATGGCCACGCACGTTCTGGCCGACCATGCGCAGGTGCAGATACTGCCGACCCTGTATTCAATAGACCAGCTGCCGCGCAGCCATAGCGACACATTTGCACTGACCGAGCAACTGGCGCTGAGCCTGCTAAAGGGCGCGGTCTTGAAGCCGCAGCATGAACTGCCGCAGACCATCCCCTTCCTGGCCGATATCCGCTATCTGCTGGCGGTCGTGGTGACGCCGGTGCTGACGCCCTTCTTCCGCTGGCAACTGATCAAGCCGCCTTTCGACACCACCACCGCCAAGAGCGAGATCCTGGCGCAGTGGCAGGAGAGCGCAACACCCGTCATCAGCCGGCTGCTGCCCGGCTGCGGTACCGAACTACTGATGCCGGAAGCCTATTACACCGTCTGCCGCGAGGCGGATATCAAGATCCGGCCGGTATCGATACGCGCTGCAGTCTTCTACCTGAGCAATGTACTCAGCGTGGAGCCCTCCGAACTGTCGGTCATCATTGCCGCCTTTGGCAATCCCGACAGCAATGGGCAGATCGATGAATACCGCGTCAGCTTCTGCGTCGGCAATGCCCCCGAAGTGGTGTACGGCGTGGTCTGGCCCATCTATCAGCAGGACGATCAACTGACCGCCGTAGAGCCCGATCAGGGACAGCTGGCGCAACTCTCTTCGGCCCTGGCAGAAAGCCTGCTGGGTGAGATACCGACCATACTGGCAGAGTGCGGCGTGCTGCGGGTCAAAAAGCTGGAAGATATCTTTGCAATGGAATTCTGCGACGATTGCGGCGCGCCCTTGTTTGCCGACCAGGATGCAGAACTGGTGCATGCAGAGATGCCGGACGATGCGCCGCCGCAGGGTTCCAGCCACTTCCATTGACTGCGGAATGCAACCTGGATAAGCGCAGCACGATGCGGGTTTCTTGCCTGTCATAGGCAAGAAACGGTTTAGCAAGACCTGCCGCAGCACACTGCGGCGACCTCCCCTGGATCAGCTGCGCTAATCCAGGCTACGGGGGGGTCTAGGGCGTATTGCTCCATAATTTGCTATTTTCATACGATTTCCGCCATAAATCCAAAGCCATTCATTTTGCTTGCCACACGACCCAAAATCCATTGTACAATTGTTCTGAACGGTCGTGCTTTTTTAGAATAAAAGATCATGTGCCGGCTTAGAGTGTGAAATACGGCACAACACAAGGAGACAATAAACATGGATTTGAATTACACGTCGGAAGACCTGGCATTCCGTGACCAGGTGCGCAGCTATCTGGCAGACAACCTGCCCGCAGACCTGAAGCATAAGGTGCTCAACCACAAGCGTATGTCCAAGGAAGATTTCGTGCGCTGGCACAAGATCCTTGCCAAACAAGGCTGGGTAGCGACCGGCTGGCCCAAGGAATATGGCGGCACTGGCTGGACCGCCACCCAAAGGCATATCTTTGAAGAAGAATGCGCGCGCGCAGGCACACCGGGCATCTTGCCGTTTGGCGTGGCGATGGTCGCGCCGGTCATCATGGCCTTCGGCAACCAAGCACAAAAAGACTACTACCTGCCGCGCATCCTGAACTGCGACGACTGGTGGTGCCAAGGTTATTCAGAGCCGGGCTCAGGCTCCGACCTTGCTTCGCTGAAGACCCGCGCAGAGCGCCAGGGCGACCACTACATCGTCAACGGCCAAAAAACCTGGACCACGCTGGCGCAACACGCCGACATGATCTTCTGCCTGGTGCGCACCGATACCGGCGCGCGCAAACAAGAAGGCATCTCCTTCCTGCTGATCGACATGAAAACGCCGGGCATCACCGTGCGCCCCATCATCATGCTGGACGAAGAGCATGAAGTGAACGAAGTCTTCTTCGACAACGTCAAGGTGCCGGTGCAAAACCTGATCGGCGAAGAAAACAAGGGCTGGACCTACGCCAAATACCTGCTCGGCCATGAGCGCACCAATATTGCCGCCGTGGGCCGCGCCAAGCGCGAACTGCAGTTCCTGAAGCGCGTTGCGACAGAACACCAAAAGAACGGCAAGCCGCTGCTGGATGACCCTGTCTATGCATCCAAGATCGCCAGCCTGGAAGTTGAACTGATGGCGCTGGAAATCACCGTCTTGCGCGTGATCTCGCAAGACAGCGGCCGCCCCGGCCCGGAGGCATCGCTACTGAAGATCAAGGGCACCGAAATCCAGCAAAGGCTGACCGAGTTGATGGTGGAAGCCATCGGCCCTTACAGCCAGCCGTTTGACCCTGCCTACCTGGACGGAGAACAAGACCACAGCATCGTCAACGACGATGATGCGGCGCCGCTGGCCGCCTACTATTTCAACTACCGCAAGACCTCGATCTACGGCGGTTCGAACGAGATACAAAAAAATATCATCACCCAAATGATTCTGGGCCTGTAAAAGATAGAGGGGACAATAATGGATTTCAGCTTAACTCAAGAACAGAAGCAGTTTGCGGAAGCGGTACGCCGCTGGGTGGAGAAGGACTACAACTTCGAGCACCGCAAAAAAATCGTCGAATCCGCTGCCGGCGTATCCGATACTGCCTGGGCCGCACTGGCCGAACTGGGCGCGACTGCCCTGCCTATTCCTGAAGACCAGGGCGGCTTCAGCGGCTCTGCAATCGACATGATGGTAGTGATGCAGGAACTGGGCCGCGGCGTAGTGATAGAACCGTACTTCGCCACCGTGCTGGGCGCGGAATTCCTGAAAAAAGCCGGCGGCCACGACAGCGTGCTGAAACAGGTGGCAAGCGGCGAAGTCAAACTGGCTACCGCCCTGTCCGAAAAACAATCCCGCCACGACCTGTTCGACATCGCGGCCACCGCGACCAAGAACTCCGATGGTTATGTATTGAACGGCACCAAAACCGTGGTCTTGCACGGCGCGCAGGCTGACAAGCTGATCGTGTCCGCCCGCAGCAGCGGCGCGCAGCGCGATACCGATGGCATCAGCCTGTTCATCGTTGATGCAGATACC
>DATHMC010000230.1:0-16931 GCA_035487495.1 Undibacterium sp. | reverse complement strand
CACGAATACGCGCCGCAGATTGCCTTCCTGCTCGAACTTTTCTATCAGCACGGTGCTGGTATAAGGCAACTCATCGCCGACGAAGCGGAACAATTTTTCCCTGACGATTTCTGCCGCCAGGAATTTTTCGCTGCGGTCGGTGATATCGTCTTCTGCAAAGATGGGCGGATTGTGGGGCAGGTATTTCTTGATCTCGCCTTCCAGGCTATCCAGTTGGAAACGCAGGGTGGCCGAGACCGGCACCACTGCGGCAAACGGGAACAGGTCCATGATCTTTTGCGCGAACGGCATCATGACCGCTTTATCTTTGACGCGATCGGATTTGTTGATGACCAGGATGCAGGGCACGTTTTTCGGCAGCAGGTCGATCACCTGCTGGTCAGCCGCGCCAAAGGTGCCGGCCTCGATGATGAACAGGATGACGTCGGATGCCGTCAGCGTATTGGTGACGGTGCGGTTCAGGGTGCGGTTCAGCGGATTCGAGTGGCGGGTCTGAAAACCCGGTGTATCGACGTACACGTACTGCGTCTTGTCCTTGGTCTGTATGCCAGTAATCCGGTGGCGCGTGGTCTGCGCCTTGCGCGAAGTAATGCTGACCTTGGCGCCTATCAGCGCGTTCATCAGGGTGGACTTGCCAACATTGGGCCGCCCTACGATGGCGATATAACCGCATCGAAAGTCGTCATTGGAATCGGTTACTGCTGTTGTTGGCTCGGTCATGCTGTCTTCGGTTGCGTTGTGTGCGTAGTGTGTTGCTGTTGTTCGGCATCTGCTGCCAATGCTGCTGGTGCTGCAGATGTTGCCTGTGTCGCTGCTGCTGGCTCAAGCAGGGATTTTTGCTTGGGTGAACTTGCCGGCTTTTCCTTGGCGGCTTCCTTGGCGACGTCTTTCGCAGCCTCGGTTTGCACAGTGGCGATGCCGGCCAGCTTCAGTTGTGCGGTTCTTTGCTTGCTCTTGCGTGCCGCTGCGGGCGTTTTTGCCAGCATGGCCAACGCGGTCTCCAGCGCCAGTTTGGCGGCGGCCTGCTCTCCGGCGCGGCGGCTGCCGCCGGTGCCGAAGACTTGTATTTCAAGTTTGGGAACCAGGCATTCAATCTCGAATTCTTGATTATGCGCCGCTCCATGGGTCGCCACAACGTTGTATTGAGGCAAGGCGATCTTTTTGCTTTGCAAGAACTCCTGCAACAGCGTCTTGGCGTCCTTGCCCAAGGTTGTCGGGTCGACCGAAACCAGCACCGGCGCATACAAGCCGCGAATCACTTCACGCGCCGCATCAAAGCCGGCATCCAGAAAAATGGCGCCGAACAAGGCCTCCAGCGTATCGGCCAGGATGGACGGCCGACGGAATCCGCCCGACTTCAGCTCACCCTCGCCCAAACGCAGGAACTGCGACAATTCTATTCTTTGGGCGATTTCATACAGGGATTGCTGCTTGACCAGGTTGGCGCGAACGCGTGACAGGTCGCCCTCATCTATCGTCGCAAAGCTGTCAAACAATAAAGAAGCTACAACACAATTGAGTATCGAATCGCCCAAAAATTCCAGGCGCTCGTTATGCAAAACGCTGTGGCTGCGATGTGTCAGTGCCTGCTGCAACAATGCAGCATCCTTGAACACATGGCCTAGCCTTTTTTGCAATAATTGATCATCCATACTAAGACTGACTATTCCTTCATTTTGGCAGGTGCGCCAGTTTTTGCGGTCGTACCTTCGTAATCCATCACGAGGCTGGCAGGTCCGGCCAAAGGTATTTTTTTCTGGTAGGAAAAGCTGACGTCAAAACCGGAATCGCCTTTGGTGATCACCAGGTCCCTGCCCCTGATGGACTCCAGGTAGCCGACGTCGGCCTGCTTGTCGAACGCCTGCATGATCTCGCTTGGCGTGGTTCCTGATGCCTTGGCGGTAACGATGGCTTTTTTAATGCCGACAAACTCAATCACCGTAGGCACCACTTTTGCGCCGATCATCACCAGCACCCCGAGTATCCCCAAGGTCAGTATCAGACCGATCAGGGAGAGGCCTTGCTGGCGAGCCAAATGACGTTCTCTATTTTTCAACATACACAATCCTGTCAGATTAATTATTGAAAACTGCCTATGCGCTTGAGATCACCCAGGTTCATCCAGATGAAGAAAGCTTTGCCAACGATATTCTGATCGGGCACAAATCCCCAGTAACGACTGTCTTCGCTATTATCCCGATTATCACCCATCATGAAGTAGTTGCCTTCAGGGACGGTGCATGCGAAACCTTCCGAGTTGTAGCTGCACAGGTCGCGATAGGCGAAATCATACGGGTCCTTTACAAACGTCGGCGCGGCCTCATTATTGAGTATCCGGTGCTGCACGCCAGTCAGATTTTCTTTGAACTGCTGCGAATAGCTGAGGCGCTCATCATCCAGGAAATCCGGCAAAGGCTGATAAGAAACCTCTTTACCATTCACCGTTAAACGTTTGTTTTTATATACTATTTTATCACCTGGAACACCGACTACGCGCTTAATATAATCCAGCGACGGATTTCGTGGGTATTTGAACACCATCACGTCGCCACGCTGCGGATTGTTGACCTCTAGCACTTTTTTATTCAGTACAGGAAGCCGAATCCCGTATGTGTATTTATTGACAAGAATCAAGTCGCCGACATACAAAGTCGGCAACATGGAGCTGGAAGGTATCTTGAACGGCTCCCATAAGAAAGAGCGCAGAAAGAACACCAGCGCAATCACCGGGAAGAAGCTGCCGGAATATTCTATCCACACAGGCTGCTTCATCAAGCCGGCCTCGATGTCGGCACGGTTGCTCTGCTGCAGACGTATGCCTTCTGCGGTTAATTTCGCATTGCGCGCATCAAAATCCGCCAATGCCCTGTCGGCCGCCTGGCGGCGCTGCTTGGACAAGTAAAAGGTATCCAGAAACCAGATCACCCCGGTCACCAGGGTCAATACAAACAGGATTAATGCAAAATTGCCTAAAATTGTCTGAAAATTCATTTATCTTCCACTTGTAAAATCGCCAAAAATGCTTCTTGCGGAATTTCCACCGAACCGACCTGCTTCATCCGCTTTTTACCCGCTTTTTGCTTTTCCAGCAGTTTGCGCTTACGGCTGATATCGCCGCCATAACATTTTGCCAATACGTTCTTGCGCAAGGCTTTGACGTTCTCTCGCGAGATAATGTTCGCACCGATTGCGGCCTGAATCGCCACGTCAAACATCTGGCGCGGGATCAGCTCGCGCATCTTGGCGGCGACAGCGCGGCCGCGGTACTGGCTGTTGGCCCTGTGCACGATAATCGCCAGCGCATCGACCTTTTCGCTATTGATCAGCATGTCGACCTTGACCACGTCGGCCGCGCGATATTCCTTGAATTCATAGTCCATCGACGCATAACCGCGCGAGGTGGATTTCAAGCGATCGAAGAAATCCAGCACGATCTCGGCCATCGGCATTTCATAGGTCAGCTTGACCTGTCTGCCGTGGTAGTTCATATCCATCTGCACGCCGCGCTTGGAGGTGCACAAGGTAATCACCGAGCCGACATATTCTTGCGGCATATACAGGTTGACGGTGACGATAGGTTCGCGGATTTCTTCAATTTTAGAAGGGTCCGGCATTTTGGACGGGTTATCCACCATCAGTATGCTGCCGTCGGCCATCACCACTTCATAGATCACCGTCGGTGCAGTAGTGATCAGGTCCATGTCGAACTCGCGCTCCAGGCGCTCCTGCACGATCTCCATGTGCAACAAGCCCAGGAAACCGCAGCGGAAGCCGAAGCCCAGCGCTTGCGATACTTCCGGCTCATACATCAGCGCGGCGTCGTTCAGCTTCAATTTTTCCAGCGAGTCGCGCAGCGCATCGTATTGGTTCGCTTCCACCGGGAACAAGCCGGCAAACACCTGGGGCTGGACTTCCTTGAAGCCGGGCAGAGGTTCGGCAGCCGCTTTACCGACGATGGTAATGGTGTCTCCCACCTTGGCGGCCTTCAGTTCCTTGATGCCGGCAATGATGAAGCCCACCTGGCCGGCAGACAATGAATCGCGCGGCATAGACTTGGGCGTGAATACGCCTACGCTTTCCACCTGGTGCTGGGCGCCGGTGGCCATGAACAATATCTTGTCTTTGGGGCGCAGGGTACCGTTCTTGATACGCACCAGCATCACGACGCCGACATAGTTATCGAACCAGGAGTCGACGATCAGCGCCTGCAGCGGCGCATTCGGATCGCCCTTCGGCGGCGGCACCTTGGCGATCAGGGACTCCAGCACATCCTGCACGCCCAGGCCGGTCTTGGCGGAACAGTGCACGGCATCGGCGGCGTCTATGCCGATGACTTCTTCAATCTCGCTAATCGCATTTTCCGGATCGGCGGACGGCAGGTCGATCTTGTTCAGCACCGGAACAACCTCGACACCCAGATCGATCGCGGTATAGCAGTTGGCGACAGTCTGCGCCTCCACGCCCTGGGAAGCATCCACTACCAGCAAAGCACCCTCGCAGGCAGACAGCGAACGGCTTACTTCATAGCTGAAATCGACGTGGCCCGGAGTATCAATCAGATTCAGGTTATATACCTGTCCATCACGCGCCTTGTATGACAAAGCCGCAGTTTGCGCCTTGATCGTAATGCCGCGCTCGCGCTCAATGTCCATTGAGTCCAGCACCTGGGCCTCCATCTCGCGATCAGCAAGGCCGCCGCAAAGCTGAATGATGCGGTCAGCGAGAGTAGATTTACCGTGGTCAATGTGAGCAATAATCGAGAAGTTGCGGATGTTGTTCATTAATACCAGAAATAATGCGATGAAAAGTTTAATTACAAAAAAGGCGCTCCATGCCGGGCAGACATCCCCAGGCGAGCGCCTCATTTTGGGTTATGCAAAACGCCATTTTACCGGATTTCAGTGTGGAAAGCCGATAAATCATGCTTAACACATTGACAATAAGCGTGAATAATTGCGCTTATTTGCGATTTCCTGTGCAAATCGGCAACGCCGGCAGCAGGACCGGCATTCGAAATATTGCCACATGGATACGAGCCACTTTTACAGCTTGCCCGCGCCCAAAAAACCAGGAAAATGCCCTTGGTCTACCTGCGGCAGCGCCCATTTCTCATCATAGTCAATTCTGGCGAGATACAGGCCATCCGGCATGAAAGTCGGTGCAGACAGGCTGCGGTCGCGGCTTGCCAGCAATTCAGCCATCCAGACGGGCTCCCTGCGCCCGGTGCCGACGAAAATCAGCGAACCGACGATATTGCGCACCATATGGTGCAGGAAAGCGCTGGCGCGCAAGGTAAACACGATCAAATCGCCCTGCTGGCGAATCTGTATATCGTACATCTGCTTGACCGGGGACTTTGCCTGGCAGGACGCAGCGCGAAACACCGTGAAGTCATGTTCGCCTATCAGGTGGGTCACTGCCTCCCTCATCCTGTCCACATCCAGCGGCCGGAATACCCAGCCCGCCCTTTCCGCCCAGATCGGCGAGCGGACCGCGCTATTGTGCACGACATAATGATAGGTACGCGCATAGGCGCTAAAGCGCGCATGGAAATCCGCCTGGGCATCATGGATTGCATCGTCCCTGACCTCATGCGGCACCTCGGTGGCCCACTGCACCGCAATCGACGCCGGCAAAAATGCATTGACGCCGTTCACCCATGAATACATGGCTCTGTCCAGCATGGTGTCAAAGTGGACAATCTGTTCCAGCGCGTGGACGCCGGCATCGGTACGTCCGGCGCATGTGGTCGCTATCGGTGCCTTGGCAAATGCGGCCAGGGCGCGCTCCAGCGTGTCCTGCACAGTATTGCCGTTGGGCTGGGTTTGCCAGCCGCTCCAGGGGCTACCGTTGTATTGGACGCCTAAAACAATACGCTTCAATTCAATTCCATTATCAAGATCATTAGCCGCCACGGCGCATTGTTGACGCGACCGTCTCGACATAAATAAAACGGGCGCCAGCAAGCGGCGCCCGTCCTGGATTATACAAGCCTTAAGGCTATCCTAATTGCGCCAGCATCGCGTGGGCCTTGTGTATCTGATCCGCCGTTCCGCCTTTCAGCACTTCATCCAGCAACTCGCGCGCGCCCTCCTTGTCGCCGATCTCATGGTAGGCCACGGCCAGATCCAGCTTGGTCGCCATCTCCGCATTATAAGCGTGGCCATCGTGCTCGGCGACCCCGGCCGGCTTGTGCTCTTCAGCATCAAGATTCAGGTCAATTCCCGATAAATCGAAATCGTAATTGGCGGGCACCTCTGCTTTCGGCGCTTCATCATGATGTCCGTGCGACATCGAATGGTCCAGGCTCGGCAAGTCCGGAATATCGTCCATGATGTTTGGAACGTGCGCCGGCACTTCATGCGCCACCGGCGCCGCGGATTCAAACGCAATCTCGTTACCATGGTGCAGCGCAGGCGCAAGCTCGAACGGCTCCATGTTCAGGGAGTTCTCTGCATGGTCCAGCATGTCGGCATGCTCGTGCAAGGGCTTGCTTTCAGGAATATCCAGATGCGCCTCGGCAGCATGTGCGGCTTTTGCCGGCTCTTCCGTTCCCAGGTCGAAATCGATGGATTCAAAATCGAGCAGCGAATTTTGTTCCTCATGACGGTCTTCTGCTTTTGCAAGCGGGGCCGCGGATGATTCAGGTATCAGCGGCGCCTCTTCTAGGGGTATGTGAGGTGCGACGTGAGGCGCGTGCGCTTCCGGCGCCGATCCTGTCGGAATATCCAGGTCAAAGTCCAGCGGACCGATATCCATCGCATGCCCCGCATCCAGATGTTTCGTTGCATCCTCGGAGCCGTGCTCACCTGCCTTGGCAGAAGCAGTATCGATGATGCTGATGGATTCCAGCATGTCTTGCGACAGGGAGTTTGCCAGCAAGGCCTCAGGGTCAAGGTCTTCCAGCGGCTGTGTCGACGAACCCAATGCTGCAGCAGTGCTCAGGGCATCGGACGCCTTGCCGCCGGCATACAATGGATTGCCGGGTTCCAGCATGATGCCCATCGATGCCGCCTGAGCCCACTCCTCGCCTTTGCCGCCCGTCATGCCATACAACTCGCTGGCCAGCCGTTCAAAAGATTTGGTGTCTTTGCGATTGGAATAAATCTCCAGCAGCTTGACGCGTACAGCATGCCTGTCGGGCTGGGTGCGCAACGCTTCCTTCAGGATTTCTTCCGCTTGAGAATCCCTGCCATAGGCAATGTATACATCGGCCTCCGCGACCGGATCCACTTCATTGGCGTCCAGCTGGCTGGCTGAAGGCGCAAAATTGGAATTGAATACGCTGTTATTGGTATCGACGCTTTGACCGCCGGTGGAGCCGAACATGGAGTTCGCCTTCATGCTGGAACCGGTCAGGATACTGTCTTCAAATTGCTGCAATTTTTTCTTGCGGCGGCTGGTGAAGATGCCGTAAGCACCCAGCAGGGCAACCACGATACCGGCAAAAGGCAGCATCAGGGGATTATCCATCAAGCCGTCAAAGAAGCCCGGTTCTGGCGGCGGCGGAGGCGGCAACACCTTGTGCTTGGGTGCCGTCTTGGCCGACGCTACAACGCTGGCATTGGCCGCTGCGGCGGCTGATGCTGAAGCAGGCGCAGCTGCCGTAGCGGCAACTGCGGCTGGTTTGGAAGCCGGAGCGGCAGCCGGCTGGGTTTCAGCCTTTACTTCCGGTTTGGCATTGGCTGCGGCCTGCTTGGCTGCCAGATCCTTGTCCTTGACTTCGAGTATTTTTTGCAGGTCGCCGACATTCTTTTCCAGTTCCTTGACACGGGTATTGGCGTCTGCAATGGCTTTATCTTTGGCCAGCTTGTCTTCTTCAGCGAGCGGCTTGCCGGTGCCGGCTTTTACGGCTCCTGCAGCGTCCGGATTGGCCTTGGACAATTTCAGCTTGTCGGCGGCCTCATTGGTTGCCGTCGGCAATTCTTTTACCTTGGCGGTGATACTGCCGCTGGCGCCCTGCCGCGTGGCGGTGGCTTTTTCTGCAGGGGCCCTGGCTACCTGCCCCGCCAGCTTATTCCTGTAGGCGCTGAAATCTGCCGCATGCGCCATGACCACGGAATGCGCCTCGCCGCTACCGGCGGAACGCGCCGTATCTGCATCCGGAACGGTCAGTATCTGGCCCGCTTTCAGGCGGTTCATATTATTGCCGGCAAATGCCTGCGGATTTGCCCTGTACAAGCTGACCAGCATCTGATCCAGCGAGACGCCATCGGGCTTGTAGGCACCGGCGATCTTGCTTAAGGTATCGCCGCTCTTTACCTGGTAATCTCCGGCGGGCTTAGCCGCTGCGGCGGTTTCCTGCGGTCTGCTGGCGGGCCTTCTGGTCGGCGCGACAGGGGCGGATACCGGCGGCGGAGCGCTAGGCCTTGCCTGCGTCTGGGCCTGAGCTTGAGTCTGTGGGCTTGGCGCCTGCGACGACGGAGTCGCTATGCTGACCGGGTTCGCCACTTGCGCGGATTGGCTATTCCTCAAGTCGGCGGGATCCAGCAAGAACGTGTATTCACGCAACAACTTGCCATTGCTGGAGTTCAATTCCAGCAGCAAATCCACGAAAGGCTCATTCATTGCCTGCGAAGAGCTTACCCGGATCACATATCCTGGGCCGCGCGGTTCAACCACAAAGCGCAACGAGGTCAGTGCCGGATTAAAGTCGATATTGGCTTGCTTAAAAGCGTCTGCAGAGGCCAGTTTGGGAACTAGCGAGCCGATATCTTCCTTGCTCGGAGATGTGAGTTCTATCTCCGCACGCAAGGGCTGACCAAGGGCGGAGAGTACAGTCAGACGTCCTAGGCCAGTAGCATTTGCGCCAGTAGCAAGCAGCAATAGCGCTGAAGCTACTGCGGCTCCCAGCGCTTTGCGCCCCAACAACATGGATGGCGAGCGTTTATAGTTATGCATTTTATAGGACATTTTTGGGAATTAGGGATACTCGAATACTGTTAAGTACGGCGATTACATCACACCACGTTGCCGGAATTTGCTGCCAATTCCTGCCATATGGACGTAATCGGGGTCATGTGTCGCAATCCATGTGAGTACTCGCCCACAAATGCGCCACTCTTACATTATCGTCTTCTTGACATGCGCTACCCGCGAAAGCCCGATCATTACCTGTCGTGAACGCTAAGTAAGACCTGTAACACTTGTTTCAAGATAACATCAGCTACCTAGCCCCGCAAGCTTAACTCTATTTACTATTATGGTAAATACATTAAGAACCTAAGTAATTTAGAACTCATTCCATAAATAGTCCATTTCATAAATAGCCGCGGAATGCCACTTATGAGATGGGTTCTGCCTATAGTATAAATCCTTGTTGCCGTTTGACAATGAAAAGTAGAGGGCTAAAAGCTTTTCTCGACCCAGTTTGTCGCATTTCAGGTAAACAGCAACCCTTGAAAACAAAAAAGGAGTGACGAATCACTCCTCCTTTACAAACAAACATCGGTTTAGATTATTAATCTGCTATCAGGATGCGCAGCATGCGGCGCAATGGCTCGGCCGCACCCCACAATAACTGGTCGCCGACGGTAAAGGCGGACAGGTATTCGCCGCCCATTTGCATCTTGCGCAGACGTCCTACCGGGATGGTCAGGCTGCCGGTAACCGCCGCCGGAGTCAAATCCTTCATCGACGACTCCCTGTCGTTCGGCACAACCTTGACCCATTGGTTATTGCTGGCGATGATATCGTTGATCTCATCCAGCGGGACATCCTTTTTCAGCTTGATGGTCAGGGCCTGGGAGTGGCAGCGCATCGCCCCGATGCGGATGCACAGGCCGTCGACCGGGATCGCCGGGCTGCCGAAAGCTTCGCCCTTGCCCAGGATCTTATTGGTTTCCGCGCCGGCTTTCCATTCTTCCTTGGAAACACCGTTGCCCAGATCCTTGTCTATCCAGGGAATCAGGTTGCCGGCCAGCGGCACGCCGAATTGCCTGGTTTCGTCGGCGGACAGGGAATGCTGCTTTGCCAGCACCTTGCGATCTATTTCCAGAATGGCGGCTGCCGGATTGTCCAGCAGGGCTTTGACTTCCTGGTTGATGCTGCCGAACTGGGTCAGCAATTCGCGCATATGCTGCGCGCCGCCGCCGGAGGCGGCCTGGTAGGTCATTGAACTCATCCAGTCCACCAGATTGTGCTGGAACAAGCCGCCCAAGCCCATCAGCATGCAGGACACTGTGCAATTGCCGCCGACATAGTTCTTGACGCCGCGGCTCAGCGCCGTTTTGATGACGTCCAGATTGACCGGATCCAGCACGATGATCGCATCGTCTTTCATGCGCAGCGTAGAGGCCGCGTCTATCCAGTAGCCGTCCCAGCCTGCGGCACGCAATTTAGGGAAGATTTCCGTCGTGTAGTCGCCGCCCTGGCAGGTAATAATAATGTCGCACTTCTTCAATGCATCAATATCATTCGCGTCTTTCAATGTCTTTTCGTTCTTTGCCATTGCAGGGGCCGTGCCGCCTGTATTGGAAGTTGAAAAAAACACGGGCTCAATATGGGCGAAGTCGCCCTCTTCCTGCATGCGTTGCAGCAGTACCGAACCCACCATTCCACGCCAGCCTACCAGACCTACTAGTTTCATCATCTTTCCCTAAACAATCGCAGGACATCCCTGCCTTTCAACTTCGAATTACCCCAGCGCCCTTACCACGGCCTCGCCCATCTCCGCCGTGCCGACCTTGGTCGTGCCGGCCTCGTAGATATCCGGCGTGCGCAAGCCTTGCGCCAATACTTTCTTGACCGCGTTTTCTATGCGGTCGGCCTGCTCGGCCTTGCCCAGCGAGAAGCGCAGCATCATCGCTGCCGACAAGATGGTCGCCAGCGGATTGGCCACGCCCTTGCCGGCGATATCTGGAGCAGAACCATGCGAAGGTTCATACAATCCCTTGTTGTTGGCGTCCAGCGAAGCCGACGGCAACATGCCGATAGAGCCGGTCAGCATCGCCGCCGCATCGGACAGGATGTCACCGAACATGTTGCCGGTCACCATCACGTCGAATTTTTTCGGCGCGCGCACCAGCTGCATCGCCGCGTTATCGACGTACATATGATCCAGCTCAACATCCGGATACTCTTTATGCACATCGGTCACGATATCCTTCCAGAACTGGAAAGTCTCCAGCACATTGGCCTTGTCCACACTGGTCAAGCGCCTCGAGCGTTTTTGCGCAGCCTGGAAAGCGACATGGGCAATACGGCGTATCTCGCCCTCAGCATAGCGCATTGTGTCGAAACCTTCGCGCTGCCCCTTGAAAGCGCCATCCGGCGCAATACGCACGCCGCGCGGCTGGCCGAAATAGATGTCGCCGGTCAGTTCGCGAATGATCAGGATATCCAGGCCAGACACCACTTCCGGCTTCAGCGTGGAAGCGCCGGCCAGTTCCGGATACAAAATTGCCGGGCGCAGATTGGCGAACAGGTTCAGGTTCTTGCGCAGGCCCAGAATGGCTTGCTCAGGACGCAGCGAACGCTCCAGCGTATCGTATTTCCAGTCGCCTACCGCACCGAACAGGATCGCATCGGCCTGTTGCGCCAGCTTTAAGGTGCCCTCGGGCAGCGGATGTCCATGCGCGGCGTAGCCGGCGCCGCCCACCGGGGCCATTTCCATCTCAAAAGACTCGCCCAGGGTATTCAATACCTTGACGGCTTGCTCGATAATTTCCGGACCTATGCCGTCACCCGGCAAAATTGCGATTTTCATTTTTATATGCAGACTTAAGAAAAAAAGTACAAATCAAATAATCAGATCGTATTCGCCAGCCAGGGTTGCGCCGCCAGATGGCGCTCTTCGAAGGCGCGTATCTTGTCTGCCTGGCGCAGGGTCAAGCCGATGTCGTCCAGGCCGTTAAGCAGGCAATATTTGCGGAAAGTATCCACTTCAAATGGATAGCTGGCGTCGCCGTTGGACGTAACCACTAACTGTTTTTCCAGGTCGACGATCAGCCTGAAGCCGGGAAAAGCCTTGACCTGGTTGAATAAATCATCGATCTGCTGCTCGGACAAGACGATCGGCAGCAAGCCGTTCTTGAAGCAGTTATTGAAAAATATGTCGGCAAAACTAGGCGCAATCACCGCCCTGAAGCCAAATTGATCCAGCGCCCACGGCGCATGCTCGCGTGAAGAGCCGCAGCCAAAATTCTTGCGGGTCAGCAGTATCGATGCCCCTTGGTAACGCGGCTGGTTCAACACAAAATCAGGATTCAACGGACGCTTGCTGTTGTCCATGCCCGGTTCGCCATGATCCAGGTAGCGCCATTCGTCAAACAAATTCGGACCGAAACCGGTACGCTGTATCGACTTCAGGAACTGCTTGGGAATGATGGCATCGGTATCCACGTTCGCCCTATCCATAGGGGCGACCAGGCCATCATGTACAGTAAATTTTTCCATGTTCACACTTTATTTTTTAGTCGCCGCGCCTTCGACGGCTTCACCTGCTTTTTTGACGTCCTTGCCGAAACCTTCCATAGTATTGCAGGCACTCAGCACAAATACGCACATACCCAGGATAAAGAGTTTTTTCATGTCGATTCCTTTCTTAATTCAATTCTTTAATTCAATTTTTGATCTGTAACTCAGGACACTAGCGCAAGCTGCGAACATCAACAAAATGGCCGGCAATACCTGCCGCTGCCGCCATCGCGGGAGAGACCAGGTGGGTGCGCCCGCCCTGCCCTTGCCGGCCCTCGAAGTTGCGATTGGATGTAGAGGCGCAACGCTCGCCCGGCTCCAGCCTATCGGCATTCATCGCCAGGCACATGGAACAACCCGGCTCGCGCCATTCGAATCCTGCATCGCGGAATATCCTGTCCAGCCCCTCGCGTTCAGCCTGATCCTTCACCAGGCCCGAACCCGGCACCACCATCGCCAGCTTCACGTTCGACGCGCGATACTTGCCGCGCACGATCGCCGCCGCCGCGCGCAAATCCTCGATACGCGAGTTGGTGCAGGAGCCGATAAATACCTTGTCGATACGGATGTCGGAAATCGCGGTGTTCGGCGTCAAGGCCATATATACCAGGGCCTTTTCCATTGCATCCCGCTTGACTGCATCTTTTTCCTTGTCCGGATCGGGGACGCGGCCATCGATGGAAACCACCATTTCGGGCGAAGTGCCCCAAGTCACTTGCGGCGTGATTTCTGTGGCATCCAGCGTGACGACCATATCAAATTTTGCGCCGGCGTCAGTATGCAGCGTGCGCCAGTATTCCACCGCTCGGTCCCAGTGAGGCCCCGCCGGAGAGAACGGACGCCCCTTGACGTAGTCTATCGTGGTCTGGTCGACCGCGACCATGCCGGCGCGCGCACCCGCCTCAATGGCCATGTTGCAGACCGTCATGCGGCCCTCCATGGACAGGCTGCGTATGGTGGAACCGGCAAATTCAATCGCGTATCCGGTGCCGCCGGCAGTGCCGATCTTGCCGATGATAGCCAGCACTATATCCTTGGCGGTCACGCCGGCAGGCATCACGCCATCCACCTGCACCAGCATGGATTTGGATTTTTTGGCGAGCAGGGTCTGGGTCGCCAGCACATGCTCCACTTCCGACGTGCCTATGCCATGCGCGAGACAGGCAAACGCACCATGGGTCGACGTATGCGAATCGCCGCATACGACCGTCATACCCGGCAGGGTCGCGCCCTGCTCAGGTCCGATCACATGCACGATGCCCTGGCGCTTGTCGGCCATGCTGAAATAAGTCAGGTCATAGGTCTTGGCATTGGCATCCAGGGTCTCTACCTGCAGGCGCGAAGTCGGGTCCTCGATGCCATTGATGCGATTTGTGGTGGGAACGTTATGATCCGCCACCATCAGGTTGGCGGAATTGCGCCACGGCATGCGTCCGGCCAGCTTCAGGCCCTCAAAGGCTTGCGGACTGGTCACTTCATGCAACAGGTGCCGGTCTATATACAATATGGATGTGCCATCGTCATCCGCATGCACCACATGGGATTCCCAAAGTTTGTCGTAAAGCGTTTTAAGCATGATCTGCAACCTGAAATAGTGCGTAAGCTGTAATTTAGCTTTTGATTATGCCACAATTGTGCAACGCAAAACCACGCTAAAAGAAGACGAGACGACACATTTTTCAAGATAAAAAATCAAGAAGGCTATCAACTACCAAATTTTCATCAGAAAATTCAAATAAAGCGCGGTTTTTGCCAGTTTTTATTCAGACCGGTAATTGCACTTATTGAACCAAAACGGGGCATTGACATACGGCACACCCGCAAAGCGAAAAAATCCAATAACAAATCAGCCATGCGCGGTGAGGGGGAGTGTCGCCGAATCACCGGATATCGCACCGAGTAGTCAGCACTCCCAGTCAATGGACCCCGTTTGACAAAAAGCCGGATCGCACGTGCAATCCAACTAGCGAAGCTTCACGTCTCCGCATTGCGCACGGTGCCGCAAGGCATGATCCATCAATACCAATGCCAGCATCGCTTCGGCGATCGGCGTCGCGCGTATGCCGACGCAAGGATCATGGCGGCCAAAGGTCTCCACCATCACCGGGTTGCCGTCCTTGTCTATCGAGCGGCGCGGAATGCGAATGGAAGAAGTCGGCTTGATCGCGATCGATACTGTGACGTCCTGGCCGGTTGAAATGCCGCCCAATACGCCGCCGGCGTTATTCCCAATGAAGCCCTCAGGCGTAATCTCATCGCCATGCTCGGAGCCGCGTTGCGCAACAGACTTGAATCCGGCCCCAATCTCCACGCCCTTGACGGCGTTGATACCCATCATCGCATAAGCGATATCGGCATCCAGCTTGTCGTAAATAGGCTCGCCCAATCCTGCCGGCACATTGCTGGCGACCACATCGATCCTAGCGCCGATGGAATCGCCGTCCTTGCGCAGGGCATCCATATAGGCTTCCAGTTGCGCAATCAAGGCAGCGTCTGCGGTCGGTGCAAAAAACGGATTGTCCTTGACGTGTTCCCAGGACTGGAACGGAATCGCTATATCGCCCAGTTGGCTCATGCCGCCTTTAAATACCGTCCCATATTGCTGGTGCAGCCATTTCTTGGCGATCGCGGCGGCGCCGACCACCGGCGCGGTCAGCCGCGCAGAAGAGCGGCCGCCTCCGCGCGGGTCGCGGATGCCGTATTTATGCCAATACGTATAGTCGGCATGGCCCGGCCGGAAGGTTTCGACAATATTTCCGTAGTCCTTGCTGCGCTGGTCCTCATTGCGGATCAGCAATGCAATCGGCGTGCCGGTGGTTTTGCCTTCATAAATACCGGACAGGATTTCTACGGTGTCGGGTTCCTGGCGTTGCGTCACATGCCGTGAAGTTCCCGGCTTGCGCCGGTCCAGATCTGTTTGAATATCCGCTGCGGACAACTCCATGCCCGGAGGGCAGCCGTCTACGACGCAGCCTATCGCTGGGCCGTGGGATTCGCCAAAAGTCGTTACGGTGAACAGGGTTCCAAAAGTATTGCCAGACATAAATATGCAGTATTGATTAGCCGGATTGGCAGGATTCGTACAATTCTAACAGCGATAGGCACTCCGATACGGCAAAGAAACTGCAGCAATCCAACAAATGCCGATGAAATTAAAAATTAAATTCATCATTTATCTGAATATCCGACGATTTCTGATGTTTTCTTTTGGTAATCTTGTTTTATACTCTTCGGAAGTCTACTGAACGTCAGCTACAATCGAGCTGGCTGTTTGCGCATATAGTGTGAAAGAACGCTCATTAATTTTTCGTCAGCATCTGTGAAAAGAAAGATAAGTCCATTTATGGAGTCGTACATCAGATGAACGCAATGATCCACTCTTCGGAAGACGACCTCGTTTTCCTGGACGAACCGGAAGCGAGTGATATTTCGGCGACTGCAAGGCCACAGCCCACGTGGCGGATCATGATCATAGACGACGATCCCGACGTACATTCAGCGACGACCTTTGCGCTGGGCAGCCTGGAGATCCAGCACCGCGCACTGAGCTTCCTGCACGCCTATTCCGCCGCCGAAGCGCGCGACATCCTGCGACAGGAAAGCGATATCGCCATCATCCTGCTGGACGTGGTGATGGAACAGGAAGACGCCGGCCTGCAGCTGGTCAGCCATATCCGCAAGACCCTGGGCCTGGCGGACGTGCGCATCATCCTGCGCACCGGCCAGCCAGGCTACGCCCCGGAAATCGACGCCATCCGCGATTACGACATCAACGACTACAAGACCAAATCCGAACTGACCCGCACCAAGCTGTACACCGCCGTTACCTCCGCCATCCGCTCCTACGAACAAATCTGCGCCATCTCCGCCAGCCGCCGCGGCCTGGAGCTGATCATCAATGCCAGCACCGAACTGATGGCGCTGCAGGGCTTGCAGAACTTTGCCTCGGGCGTGCTGGTACAGATCTCGGGCCTGCTGGGGTTGGACGCCGAGGGCCTGGTGTGCGCCCGTCAGGGCGGCCTGGAGCAGGAAGCGGACTTGCGCATCATCGCCACCACTCCGGCCTTTGCGCCTTGGCTGGACCAGAACCTGCACCAAGTGCCGCAGCCGGCCATCTTCGAGCGGGTGCAGCGCGCGCTGCAGGAGCGACGCCACCTGTATGAGAGCGACACCACCACGCTGTATTTCAGCAATGCGGCGCAGCGCGACTTTACCGTGTACCTGGATAGCGGCCTGTACTTGGGCGAAATGGAGCGGCGCCTGCTGGAGGTGTTTTGCAGCAATATCTCGGTCGGCCTGGACAATGTGATGCTGGCCTCGCGCCTGCATAACTATGCATTCTATGATCCCTTGACCGGCCTCTCCAACCGCCTGAAGCTGTTGCAGACCCTGAACGAGACCTTGCTGTCGCCGCTAAGGGCGCAGAGCACGCTGTCCCTGATCGATATCGACCATTTTGCCGAGACCAACGATGCGCTGGGCCATCAGTTCGGCGATATGCTGCTGTGTTCGGT
>DATHMC010000229.1:0-8495 GCA_035487495.1 Undibacterium sp. | reverse complement strand
GGCCTGATCAGCGGGCTGGACGACCTGGGCAATATCGTGGTCACGCAAAAAAACGGCGTGCCGGTGCTGGTCAGGGACCTGGGCGAGGTGCGCCTGGGCAACCAGGAGCGCAGCGGCATCCTGGGCAAGGACGCCAATCCCGACACCATTGAAGGCATCACGCTGTTGCTGAAAGGGCAAAACCCGTCGCAGGTGCTGGAAGGCGTGCATGAGGCGGTGCGCGACCTGAACGAAAATATCCTGCCCAAGGATGTCAAAGTGGTGCCCTATCTCGACCGCACCATGCTGGTGGACGCCACGCTGCACACGGTAGGCAAAACCCTGCTGGAGGGCATGTTCCTGGTAAGCGTGGTGCTGCTGCTGTTCCTGGGCAGTCCGCGTGCCGCGCTGATCGTGGCGGTGACGATACCGATGTCCTTGCTGACCGCGTTTATCTTCATGCACCATTTCAAGATTCCGGCCAACCTGTTGTCCCTGGGCTCGATCGACTTCGGCATCGTGGTGGACGGCGCGATTGTCGTGATGGAGAAAATCCTGCGCAAGTTCGAGGAGAACGGCGGCCAGGCGTTAACTCCGCAGGACGTGATGCAGGCGACGCTGCAGGTGAGCAAGCCGATCTTCTTCGGCATGGTCATCATCATCACCGCCTACCTGCCGCTGTTCATGTTCCAGCGCATCGAATACAAGTTGTTCTCGCCCATGGCTTTCGCCATCGGCTTCGCCTTGCTGGGCGCACTGGTGGTCTCGCTGGTGTTGATTCCCGGGCTGGCCTACCAGGCCTACAGGAAGCCGCGCAAGGTATTCCATAATCCGGCACTGGAAAAACTGGCGGCGCTGTATCACCCGGTGTTGTCGGGCGCGGTCAATTCGTCCCAGCTGACCATCGGCGCCTTCGTGTTTGCGGTGGCGGCCGTGATAGGCATGGGCTCGACCATAGGCCGGGATTTTTTGCCCACGCTGGACGAAGGCTCCATCTGGCTGCAGGTGACGCTGCCGCCGGGAATCTCGCTGGAAAAAGCCGCCAGCATGTCGGATGAATTGCGGCGCGCCGCGCTGGAATTCAAGGAAGTGGCGACGGTGGTGTCGCAACTCGGGCGCAACGATGACGGCACCGATCCGTGGACGCCGTCGCATATCGAGGTCAGCGTTACCCTGCATCCGTATGACAGCTGGAAATCGGGCTGGAGCAAGCAGGAGCTGATAGAGAAAATGGGGCAGCGCTTCGCGCAGCTGCCCGGCATCCATGTCGGCTTTACGCAGCCGATGATAGACGGCGTGCTGGACAAGCTGGCCGGCGCGCACAGCGATCTGGTGGCAAAAATCTACGGCAACGACTTCAAGGAATCGCGCCGCATCGCCAGGGAAGTGCAAGAAACCCTGAGCGCAGTGCCCGGCGCCGAAAACGTGATCATCGAGCAGGAGCCGCCGTTGCCGCAGGTAAGGATAGAAGTGGATCGCGCGGCATCCGCGCGCTACGGCATCAATGTCGCCGACGTTGCCGACCTGATAGGAACAGGCATAGGCGGCAAGCCGATTGCACAATTGTTCATTGATGAGCGCCACTACGATATCGGCGTGCGCTTCGTCAAGGAATCGCGCAGCGACCCCGAGGCGATCGGCAACCTGAGCCTGACCTCTTCCACCGGCGCCAAGATCCCGCTGGCGCAAGTGGCTTCCATACGGCTGGACGACGGCGAAAGCACGATCACGCGCGAAATGGGCAAGCGCCATTTAACCGTGGGGCTGGGCCTGAAGGGACGCGACCTGGCATCGTTCCTGGACGACGCCAGAAGCCAGGTGGAATCCAAGGTCAAATACGACCATTCCAAATTCCAGGTCACCTGGGGCGGCCAGTTCGAAAACCAGCAAAGGGCGCAGGCGCGGCTGGCGCTGATCCTGCCGGTCGTGTTGGCATTGATGTTTGTGCTGCTGTTCGGTCAGTTCAGGAATTTGAGGCAACCGGCAATGATCCTGATGGCGGTACCGCTCGGCGCGCTGGGCGGCTTGCTGGCGCTGCATTTGCGCGGCATGACGCTGAACGTGTCCAGCGCGGTCGGCTTCATTGCACTGTTCGGGGTGGCGGTGATGGACGGCATTTTGATGGTATCCAACCTGAACCGCCTGCGTAGCGAAGAGGGCCTGCCTTTGAAGGATGTCGTGATCAAGGGCGCGCGCGAGCGCTTCCGCCCGGTGTTGATGACGGCCTCTGTCGCCGCGCTGGGCCTGCTGCCGGCAGCCATCGCACAGGGCTTGGGCAGCGATGTACAGCGCCCGCTGGCGACCGTGGTGGTGGGCGGCCTGATTACCGCCACCGGCCTGACCCTGGTCTGGCTGCCTGCACTCTATTATTTGATAGAGCAATACCTGGAACACAAAAGCCGCAGGCTCGCTGCCGGCAGCGGCACAGCCGCTTCGAGCCCGGTTTAGGAATACATCATGCACAGCCTTATTTTTAGAAAATTCCGCCTGTCGCTGGCCCCCTTGTTCCTGTGTGGCATAGTGCCCGCTGCGTTTTCCCAGGCGCAGGCGGATGCCGGCTTTCAGCGCTACCTGATCGCGGTCGAACAGAACAACCTGGATTTGCAGGCGCAACGCGAAACGGTTGCCAGTGCACAGGCCGGCGTTTCCATCGCCGGCGTCAGGCCCGATCCGCAATTTACCGCCGGCATAGACTCCAAGGAATTGTACGGCCCGAATAAACAAAATACGGCGACCACCACGATAGCGGGCCTGGCCATCACCATAGAAACGGCCGACAAGCGGCGCGCGCGCATCCGGGCTGCCGAGAGCAATGTCCGTTTATCTGACGCCACAGTGGGCGCCTTCCGGCGCCAGCTGTTTGCCGACTCGGCAACTGCCTATATCGAAGCCTGCCGATCTTCCGCCGCATTGAAGCGGCATGAAACCAGCCTGCAGGCGATGCGCGAGATTGCCCGTGCCAATGAGGTCCGTTTCAGGACGGGCGACATCGGCAAGCTGGAGCTGGTGCAATCCAGGGTGGAAGCCGATCGCTTCGGCACCGACGTGGTCAGCGCGCGCGCCGATACCTCGGCGGCGGAAATGGCGCTCTCGGTATTCCTCGGCAAACCATACAAGGATGTGCTGGGAGAGAAAATCGATTGCGAATTCAGGCAAGACCGGCTGGCGGAAGATGAGCGCGAGCTGATCCGCCGCGCACTGGAAAACCGCGAGGACGTGCAGCTGGCGAAATCCAGCATCGCCAATGCCAGGGATAATATCGATTTGGCCAAAGCCAACCGCTGGATAGATCCTGTCGTGAATATCGGGGTAAAGAACACGCCCAAAATCTACCCCATCGTGGATGCCGGCGGAAACGTGGTCAACACCCCGGCCGAACATTCCAACTCGCTGGGCTTGACCGTGACCATTCCTATTCCGCTGTCGCGCCTGCAAAGCGGCGAGCTGCGGCAAGCCCAGTCGGCATTGACCCAGGCGCAGTTGCAGATGCGCTCCGTGCTGCTGAAGGCCGAAACGGACGTCCGCACCAGCTTCACGCAATATCAGGCTGCATCGCAAAACGTGCAGAGCTATCGGGAACACGTGCTGGAGGACGCAGAACGCCTGCTGGAGGGAGTTCGCCTGAGCTACCGCAAAGGCGCATCCTCCCTGCTGGACCTGCTGAACGCGCAGCGTACCGCGGACGACATCTACCTGGCGTATCTGCAGGCGCAAGCCAACCTGGCGAACGCCAGGATCAAATTGCAGCAGAGCGCGGGCAAACGCCCGGAAATTTGACCCCGGCTTATCGCATCTACTAGCGGCAAGCCGTTCGAGACGCTTTCCCTCGCCGCGCCGGGATTCGATTATCCGGCGCATCCTGACATCCCCCATCGCCGTTTTTTGCCGAGACCAGCCTCCGGTTGCCAGCAGAATAATTTATACGCGAATAAATTATTCTGCATTTTATTCATTCTTGTATTGACATGAATATTCATTCACGTATAATTCATTCATCGGCAGCAAAGAACACACCGCCGATACAAGGAAATACAAGGAAGCATCAGGAACAGGCAGCCGCTATCGCCGCACTCCCACATTAGACCTGCGTCATATTTGAACTATAAGGCTCATTGGTGGGGACGATAGCCGGGCTGTGCATTACCGGCGAACGATTTCCAGGAATTCATCGAGCCGATTGCAGGCATCGGTCATCGCGGAATTACATCGGTTCCAGGCGTCTATAGCGCTGCGATAAAGAAGTGCCCAGCTTATCCACGGTGTGCTGGCAGTATGAGAGCGTCGGCCGATCGCTATACGGCCCCATGGGGGACATGGTGAAAGCCCCGCCACATTGACTATTTTCAAATTCAAGAAAGAAAAAACCGACACTCCATGATCATTTCCAAACAAAGAATCATCAATGAATATCAACATATGTTTTCCCATCACGCCTCCAGCCACGATCATGCGCTGCAACGAGTGGCGCAGGTTCTCGGAGTGGCGGAACAGGTGATAGCAGATACTGTCAACGAGGCTGGGTACAAGGGCGACGCACAGTTTGCGTAGGCATATGCTGAGCAGTACCCGCACTGATACTCAGTGCGGGTACATCGTCAGGCTCCGTGAATCAGTTCTGCGAAGGGAAAATACCGAAAATTGCAATATAGCAGGTGACCGCGACAAAGGGCTTCACATTATTGACAGGTGAAAAACCGCCCACACTGCTGGTTGTGCTTTGCGCCATCTGCGTCGTAGCGGGATTTCCCGCCGCATACAGGGGCACCGGGGACCTGGTGGCGGATGCGGCGCCTATCGGCGAACCTGCGGTTGCCGCTGCCGTGGCTCCCGGTGCGGCAAAGCTGTGCGTATGCGCAGGCATGTTATTGGTTACAAGGGTGGTGCTTTCGACACCTGCCGCGCTGCCTAGAGCAAATCTGCTATCTGTAGTGTCTACCCCCGCAATCACACGTCCGCGCATGTCCGGCAGCGCAAAGGTGGTCTGGCCGTCTCCGCCATAGGTTGTGCCGATCAAGTTGAACAGCACGTCATAGTCCGCGATCGGCAATAAACGCCCATCAAGAGGCAGAAATCCCATCGGCGCAAAATTCGACCCGGTACATTGTATTTCCCCTACGAACGGACTCGCGCCGGCAAATGCCGGCACTGTCCAGACCGCGCTCAAGGCGGAAAACGCGGCGGTAGCCAAGACGGTTTTTCTCAATTTAAACATTCTATTTCTCCCTGGTTCGGCCGTTACGGCCTGTACATGGTGCATTCCGTGCTAGCCGGATGATGTTGTCCGTCCGCATTCGCTCAATCCCTGCTGGGGAAAATTCCTTGCAATGCGATGGCGCAGTTAAACGTCAGATAAGGCTGCAGATTCGACACCGGCGCGGGATTATTCACGCCGGCAGCGCTGGTCGTTCCTGTGGCCATGGCGACATTGCCGGTATTCTGACTAGGGACGACATACAGCGAGGTGCGCGCTTTGACTGCCTGCACGTTTCCTGCCGGAGATACCGAATCGGCGTTCGAGCTTGAGCCCAAAGGGGCGAACACATGGGCGTGGCTCGGCAGATTGGGCGGCAATATGGTCTTGCTGTCCGTCCCCTGCGCATCTCCCAGCGGACGGGTGTCGGATGCCCCTATCATGATCCGGTGCTGCAGGTTGGGCAGCGCAAATGTCGATCTACCGTCGCCGCCATAGGTTGTTCCCAGGAGGGAAAAAAGTGCCTGGTTCTGGTTGATCGCCAATAATTGCCCATTGGTCAGTGCCCAGCCTTTGGGCGCAAAATTAAAACTGAAACATTTGATCTCGCCGAGAAACGGCGTGTCGGCAAAAGCAGGCACGGCGCCTAGTGCGGCGACGGCGACGATGGATGAAGCGATGAGACTGCGACTTGACATGTACCGCATGGTTTTTCTCCTTGGCTTTCGCGGGTTCAGGCTACTTGGGCTAGCGGAGGATTGAGTTCAGCTCGTTCAATTCCGTGGCGGAAATACGCCTTGCAGCGCTATGGCGCAATTCAGGCTGAGGTAGGGCTGCATGTTATTGACGGCCACGCTGGAACCCGCAACACTCGTCAACCCGCTTGCCATCGCTGCAGTACCCGCACTTGCAGGCGTGGTATATAGATTGGTGCCTGCAACTACTGCAGGCACGGCATTTGCGGGCGATACCAGCGTGCCGGCACCGGTCGCCGCAGGAGGAGCAAAAGTATGCGTGTGCGTCGGGAGGTTGGCCGCCGTCAGCGTCACGCTCTCGCTACCGCCCGTGTCGCCTACCGCGCTCGGCGTCAATCCGGGTCCCTGGCCTGCATTGATGGCAGAGCGCCCTCTCAAGTCGGGCAATGCAAATGTTGACTTGCCGTCGCCGCCATAATTGGTGCCAAGCAGGCTGAACAACGCCGTATTCTGCGAAATGGACAATAGCTGCCCCTGGGCCATGGCCCAGCCTTTGGGCGCGAAGTTGAATGGGAAGCATACGATTTCACCAACAAAAGGTTCGTCGCCGGCGGCAGCCGGGCCGGGACTGAAGCTTGCAGCCGCTGCCATACATACAGCGGCAATGGTGACACTTTGACGTTTGAACATGATTTTCACCCGTGGTTGTGTTTGAGAAGGTTTCATTACCTGAAACGGCGTTGGGCCAATGCGCTAAAGCCAAGCAGGCCGATCAGCATCAATGCAACGGAGCCCGGCTCCGGCACCGGTTCCGGATTCGAATCCGATACGGCGGCAACGACGATATCGTCGAGGCTGGTAGGCAGACCAAATAAGAGTCCGCGGTCCGCGACGCTGAACGACACGCTGCTAAAACTTTCACCCGGGCCGTCTGCAACAAAACCGAGGAAGTAGGCAAAGCTGCCGTTGGAGGGATCTGTCAACGCAGCAATGCCTGAATTGCCGATCGAGTCCGCGCCCGTGGCCAGCGTGTAATCGCCGGCGATGACGTCCGAACTGCCTATCGCAAAAAATCCGAACGCGCGCACCGGGGCCAGGAAATTGAAGGTCAGCGTGTCGCCTTGTTCCAGCGCGCCATCGCCGTTATTGAGCCCCAGATAGTTCGTTCCGGATGTAGTCCAGAACTGGTTGTTCACCGCAGGAACGTTGGACCCCGCATCTACCCCGCCTAGCGTCATCGTAAAGCCGGACCCTGCCGGGCCTGTGCCCGCCGCGTAGGTGGTGCCGGCGGCGGTGGAATCAAAATTGGTGGTGGTCTTCGTCCACCCTGACGACGCAGCATTGAACAGCGCCAGGTTCTGGAAGCCGATAATCGCGGCAGACGCCGGCAATGCTGCAGACAAAATTGCGGCAAGCGCCGCCGGGAACAATTTCCTGGCAAAGGTAATCCATGATAAATAGCGGGTCATCATTTTCTCCTGAGAATTTCTGGTTGCTTGTTAACAGGCCCTCGTACTCCCTTACTAAAACTCATTTGCCGAAGCGGCATTCAATAGATGTGGACTGATTGTTTTCCGTATATCGGTAGGCAATCGTCGGCATTGCCGCCGGGCCGCTGGAGCGGGCGCCCGCGCGCAGCATGATCACCTCGGTAACCGGCTTGGGTCCGCCGCTAAAGCGGCTTAACTGCACGCCGGGCTGCGCCGCCGCACCGGCACTCTCCAGATTGTGGATCGCCGGTCCGGCAGGCGGAAAGATGATGTCCTGCCATTTGATGCTGACAACCTGCCGTCCATATTCAAAGCGAAATACGCCGGTATCTGCATTCACCTGCAGAGCGCAGGCATTGCCGTCAGCAGTCAGTCCGCGCAAGGTGCCTTGCAGGCAGGCCAGGCCCAGCGCGTGCTGCCTTGGATCCTTCGTCAGTGCAGTATCTATTTGCGCCAGGCAATCCCTCAACGCCGGAAGATCGGCGCTAACTACGTTGCGTTCTGCCGCCGTGTTTGGCAGCGCGCTCTCCCCTCCGCCGCCGCATCCGCTTAACAACGCGCCGATGAAAATCGGCGCAGCCGTCAGCTGCAACCTCAATTTGCCTGGATGTATCGATTTGGAAAAAAGCGCGTACATGGATTCTTTTATGCCGACCCGATTAAACGAAGGGAAAAGCACTGCCCTCTAGAAAAATATAGCTATGTGCAACGGCACAGAATTTATTGCATGCAGGTATGTTTCAAGCTTGTGGATTTGTTAAGCATATATCGCGCCAATTTTGAATATCAAAAATTTAATTTTTCAAAATCAACAAGTTATGCAATTAAGCTAAGAATTGTGTAAAAGAGGGAAAGTATTTACGGGAGGGAAATGTAATTTCAGCCGACAAAAGACAAGCGAAATTTCAATAGATACAAGCTATAAATGCATGAACCGCAGGCAATGTTGTCCGAAGGAAAATTGATTGCTGGGTATTTTTGGGCATCCGTATTTCGTGGTTGATATTGCGTTGTGCGGCGTAGCGGAAATCGCGATGGTCATGTTCCAAACTCGCTGATCGTCTCGGTTCGCCCAACTGCGGTCATTCAGCCATGCGCTCTAGTTGATGTTGCTTTGCCAATTTTAGTGTGGCAGGATGC
>DATHMC010000228.1:0-8982 GCA_035487495.1 Undibacterium sp. | reverse complement strand
GAGATATGCATGAGCCTGACAACAGAAGACATTAAAACCGCCTTATCCAAGGTGATAGACCCGAATACCGGCAAAGACCTGGTGAGTTCCAAGTCTGTCAAAAACATCAAAGTGGAGGGCGCAGACGTCAGCCTGGATGTAGAGTTGGGTTACCCGGCCAAGAGCCAGATCGAGGGTATCCACGCCGGCGCCAGCGCGGCGATTGCTGCGATTGCCGGCGTCGGCAGGATCAGCGTCAACGTATATTCAAAAATCGTTGCCCATGCGGTGCAGCGCGGCATCAAGTTGATGCCGAACGTCAAGAACATCATTGCCGTGGCCTCCGGCAAGGGCGGCGTCGGCAAATCCACGACCGCCGTCAACCTGGCGCTGGCGCTGGCGGCAGAAGGCGCCTCAGTCGGCATCCTGGACGCGGATATCTACGGTCCTTCGCAGCCGATGATGATGGGCATCTCCGGCAAGCCTGAGACCAAGGACGGCAAGACCATGGAACCGCTGGAAAACCACGGATTGCAGGTGTCCAGCATAGGTTTCATGATCAATCCCGACGAGCCCATGGTGTGGCGCGGCCCCATCGTGACGCAAGCCTTGCAGCAATTGCTGGAGCAAACCAACTGGCGCGACCTGGATTACCTGATCGTGGACATGCCGCCAGGCACCGGCGACGTGCAGTTGACCTTGTCGCAAAAAGTGCCTGTGACCGGCGCCGTGATCGTGACCACGCCGCAAGACATTGCGCTGCTGGACGCGCGCAAGGGGCTGAAGATGTTTGAAAAAGTCGGTATCCCTATCCTGGGCATCGTCGAGAATATGAGCGTCCATGTATGCACCAACTGCGGCCACGCCGAGCCTATTTTCGGCGAGGGCGGCGGCCAGAAAATGTGCGGCGAATACGGCGTCGATTTCCTTGGCGGCTTGCCGCTGACGATGTCGATACGCGAACAGGCCGATTCGGGCCGGCCGACGGTGGTTGCCGATCCGGACGGCAAGATTGCGATGATCTACAAGGAAATTGCGCGCAAGCTGGCGATCAAGGTGGCCGAAAAAGCCAAGGATATGACGAGCAAATTCCCGACGATTACCGTGCAAAATACCTAAGGGCGGATGCCGGCGCGATGCAGGCATTGCGCCGGTTTGAGGGAAGGCGGGGCGGCAAGGAAATGCTTGTCGCAAAAGAAAAAGGGACCGTCAAAGACGATCCCTTTTAAATTGGTCGGAGTACAAGGATTCGAACCTTGGACCCCCTGGTCCCAAACCAGGTGCGCTACCGGACTGCGCCACACTCCGAAACTTGCTTTGCGTTTATTCTAAAAATAGACGCTTGATTTTATACTGCGTATTTCTCTTTGTTTCCTACTTAAAGGAAAAGGATCGTCAATGACGATCCTTTAAATTTGGTCGGAGTACAAGGATTCGAACCTTGGACCCCCTGGTCCCAAACCAGGTGCGCTACCGGACTGCGCCACACTCCGAGGAAAAGAATTATATTGCGCAGGCCGGGAACTGTCAAGTTTTTTATAAGACGCCGGGCATCTATCAGAGCTCGCGCTCACTGCGGAACTCGCGCATCTTCCCGCTGACAGGGTCGTCAAACGCAATCGACCTGGCGAGCAGTTTCAAAGGGGAGGAAAAATCATCGCCCTTGCACGGCAGTGTTTCAGGATAAAAAATATCGTTCATGATCGGTATCCCCAGGCTGGCCATATGCACGCGCAACTGGTGCTTTCTGCCGGTTACGGGTTGTAACTGATATAAGCTGGTTGCGCCGCGATGTTCCAGTACATCAATATGGGTTTCCGAATTGGCTTCGCCTTCGATTTCCTGCATGACAAAAAAAGGTTCGCCCGCCGCCATGCGGCTGCGATGGATGTAGGGGAGTTGCTTACCGTGCAAATGCGGCGCCAGCGCCTCATAGGTTTTGGCAATGCTGCGCTGCTGGAACATGGCCTGGTAGGCGCCCCGGCTCTCGGGGTTGAGGGACAGCAGCATCACGCCGGCGGTCTCGCGGTCCAGCCTGTGGATGGGCGTCAGATGGTGCAGGCCGGTCTTGTCTTTCAGCCGCACCAGCAGGGTTTCACGCAAAAATCGCCCGGTAGGTATCACCGGCAGGAAGTGCGGCTTGTCCACCACCAGCAGGTGCGCATCCTGGTACAGGATATGCTCCTCAAACGGTATGGGTGTCTCGTCTTCCAGTTCTCGGTAGTAATAGATGCAGATGCCGCGCCGGAAGGGACTCTGCGCCTGCAAGATATCGCCATGCTGGTTCCTGACCTCGCCTTTTGCCATGCGGGCCAGCCAGGTGGCCTCGGCGACATCCGGGTAGCGCCATAGTAAAAAACTCAGCAGATCCGGCCAATTGCCTTCCGGCAGCCACAGATAGCTGGGGGCTACGCCGTCGCGTATCGGCAGTGGGGCGATAGTGGTTTGCTGCTTGATGCTCACGGGTCTTGTTTCTGATTGTTTGAGGCGATACCTGCATGATACCTGCTTCGCCGCATTCATCGTCAACATGAATTGGCGCGCGTATCCGGGCGGCTGTGGGAGGGATGGCGGAGCGACAATAATTCTTTTATCCACGTAAGCCACGAAAGAATGCAGAGGGAAGTAATAAAAACCAAATCCCCTAAACTTGTCATTCCCGCGCAGGCGGGAATCCATTGACTTTCGTCGAACGACGCTAGGTTCCACCGCCTACGCGGGAACGACAGGATTTCTCCATTTTTACCTTAACTGAACGGCATTACAGATCGAGAAATTAATTTCAATGCGGCCGTGCAAAAGTATTCCACTTGATTTTATTTTCGTGCTTTTCGTGTCTTTCGTGGACAAGATTTGGCCTGTATTGCCCGGCGATACCCGTCCTGCAAGCGCCGCAGCCATGCATCATGCTGCTCTAGAGGGCACTGCGTACTCTATAATGCTGGTTTTAACTTTTACCGCGTCGCAGTGTTGACATTGTGATCAGCTATCCCATGACTGTTCGTACCCGTTTTGCTCCCAGCCCCACAGGCTATCTTCACGTCGGCGGTGCCCGCACTGCCTTGTTTTGCTGGGCGTATGCCCGCCATGCCGGCGGCAGCTTTGTGCTGCGCATAGAAGATACCGATCTGGAACGTTCCACCCCGGAGGCGGTGCAGGCGATCCTGGACGGCATGAACTGGCTGGGCTTGCAGCATGACGAGGGCCCGTTCTACCAGATGCAGCGCATGGACCGCTATCGCGTAGTGCTGGCGCAAATGCTGGACCAGGGCACGGCCTATTATTGCTATTCATCGCCGGAAGAAGTGGAAGCGATGCGCGAGCGCCAGCGCGCGGCCGGCGAAAAGCCGCGCTATGACGGCACCTGGCGTCCGGAGCCCGGCAAAACCCTGCCGGCCATCCCGGCGGACCGCAAGCCGGTGATCCGCTTCAAAAATCCGCTGGACGGCGAAGTCAGCTGGGACGATGTCGTCAAAGGCACGATCACCATAGGCAATCGCGAGCTGGATGACCTGGTCATTGCGCGCCCGGATGGCACGCCTACTTACAACTTCTGCGTCGCGGTGGACGACTGGGACATGCAGATCACGCACGTGATACGCGGCGACGACCACGTGAATAACACGCCGCGCCAGATCAATATCCTGAACGCGCTCGGCGCCAGCCTGCCGCAATACGGCCATGTGCCGATGATCCTGGGCACCGACGGACAAAAACTGTCCAAGCGCCGCAATGACGTCAGCGTCATGGACTATCTGGCGAAGGGCTATCTGCCGGAAGCCATGCTGAACTATCTGGCGCGCCTGGGTTGGAGCCACGGCGACGACGAAGTATTTACGATGGAACAGATGTGCAGCTGGTTTGACCTGAGCCACCTGTCCATCTCGCCCGCGCAGTTCAATCCGGAAAAACTGGATTGGGTCAACAACCACTACATCAAGGCTGCCGGTAACAGCCGGCTGGCCGATTTGATCCGCGAACAGATGTTGAGGGACGGCGCACAGTTTGAGCATGCACCTGCCTTGCCTGCCGTGGTCGCGTTGATGAAAGAACGCACCAACACGACGGTAGAGCTGGCGCAGGCGGCGATGCTGTTCTACAGGCAGCCTGCAGCCGATGCAGACCTGTTGAAACAGCACCTCACCGATGCAGTCGCGCCGGCGCTGGCACACTACGCGGAGCAAATTAAAACCGTGGAGTGGAGCAAGGCCGCATTGTCGGCGATGATGAAAGAGACCCTGGCGACATTCTCATTGAAGATGCCGCAACTGGCGATGCCGTTGCGCCTGTTATTGACGGGCCAGCTGCAAACGCCATCGATCGATGCGGTCGTTGAATTGTTCGGGCGCGACGTCGTTTTGGCGCGTTTGAAAAATATTTGATCTTGGGCATTAAAGCTATTTACAGCGCAGAAATAAGTTTGCTATAATCTCGTTTCTGCACCGGGGGTATAGCTCAGCTGGGAGAGCGCTTGCATGGCATGCAAGAGGTCAGCGGTTCGATCCCGCTTACCTCCACCAGCAGACCGCATTAGCAGCAGATTGAAAATGAAGTTTAAAAAAATCTGTTGCGAAAGCAAGAAAAGGAATATATAATCTTTGTCTTGCTTGAATGCGAAGAGAAATAAAAGTAGCAAAAAAGCATAGGTCAGCAGTACGGACAGGTTACTGTCCCCATCGTCTAGAGGCCTAGGACATCACCCTTTCACGGTGAGTACAGGGGTTCGAATCCCCTTGGGGACGCCAAGATAAAAAAGGCTCTGAGAAATCAGAGCCTTTTTTGTTTTTCCAGGCATTCAAATAAATAGAATCGTGTCGACACCGAATGGTGTTGCCACGATTTTTTGTTTTCTCCAAAAAAAATTCTACCGACGCAGCATTCTCATGCCTGCGCTCGCCATCGTCGTCATTTTCACTCTCAAACTACCGGCGCCCACCGTCAAACCAGGTGTGCGTCATTATCGATGCATCGGGCTTGCGGCATCTGTTCGCTGCAGCATTAGCGCCAACAAAAAACAAAGTGCCTTGTAGCGGTTCAAAAACAACAATAGTCCGAATAGATGATGAGTTGCTTCGGATTTATTGACTGGAATTGATTAGGCCGGATTTCCAAGCGCTTAACTGCTGCTCATTTTGCGCAAGTCCCACATTCCGACGCTAAGCGTGTTACGGGATTTCCATGTTCACTTGTCTCAATAAACATCAAGTCGAAAGCCTGGGCGTGGATGCTTTCGATGTTCAAACGTTGAAATGGGTATTTCCGATGGAATGTGCAGCGCAACAAGCGCCCGTGTATGGTCGACGAGGAGTCTTTAAAGGAGCTGCTATCTGGAGAAATCCTTCTGCGGGGGGGGGCGGCGCTCAATTGATTTCTTCGTCGATACGGTGGCGGCGACCCCAGTGAGGCCGATAGGCGGCGGGATACTTACATTCGACTCTGCGCAGGCGCCCGTGGGCGGTTGACCGCAACTGTAAGCCTAGCCCGCCATGTTTGACCCGATGAAGGCGAGATCAACTTTGAAGTTCCGGAGCCCACACGTCCGTTCGTTGTGTGCGCTGGAAGAAGCACCATCATCCTGCTCGGCACCAAATTTTCAATTCGCCGCAAGGCCGACGAGATGCCGGAGGCCGCGTATGGCGGTCTTTTGAAATTTAGATATTGGCAGAGTCAAGCCGGCATCGCGCCCGATTCAACGAGACATCGCTGCTCAACAAATTGCCCGAGGCGTCGGCTGCAGGAGATTGAGTTGTCCGGAGCCGCCGTACACAGTGGCGCAGGAATGGGGCGGTGGCTAGTTCACACACAACATTTGCAGGCCAATACGGCTGCACACGTCACTATTGGCGAATCAGTAGCTTAATCAGAGGAGTTAGTTGCATGAAACTTGAAGACGCGTCGCATCATCATCGCCTTGTGATCCTGGGATCGGGGCCCGCCGGTTTTACGGCCGCAATCTACGCGGCACGAGCTAATCTCTCGCCCACTTTGGTGACGGGCTCTGCGCAAGGCGGCCAATTGATGACTACCACAGACGTAGACAACTGGCCCGCTGACGTCATGGGTGTGCAGGGGCCGGAACTCATGCAACGCTTCCAGCAGCATGCCGAGCGCTTCAATACGCAGATTTTGTACGACCACATCAACGCCGTTGATCTATCGCGCAGGCCCTTTTTGCTCAAGGGCGACGACAACACGTACAGCTGTGATGCGCTGATTATCGCTACTGGCGCATCGGCCAAATACCTTGGCTTGCCGTCTGAAGAGTTATTTATGGGGCGCGGTGTCAGCGGCTGTGCAACCTGCGATGGATTTTTTTATCGGGAACAGGAAGTCTGCGTCGTCGGCGGTGGCAACACTGCCGTAGAAGAAGCTTTGTACTTATCCAATATCGCACGCAAAGTCCATGTCATCCATCGACGTGACACATTTCGCGCCGAGCCCATATTGGTCGACAAGCTGATGGCGAGAGTTGCGGAGGGCCGCTTGGTTCTGCATTTGTGGCACACGCTGGAGGAAGTTTTGGGAGACAGTAGGGGCGTGACTGCGGTGCGCATCAAAAGCGTCCAAAGTGGAATACAGCAGGACATTCCCCTGCAAGGTTGCTTCATCGCCATCGGCCACAGACCGAACACCGACATTTTTTCAGGCCAGCTTGAAATGAAGGACGGGTACATCCTTACCAAGAGTGGCCTGAATGGTTTCGCGACTCAAACCAGCGTGCCTGGTGTGTTCGCCGCCGGCGATGTGCAAGACCATATCTACCGTCAGGCCATTACCAGCGCCGGTACCGGTTGCATGGCTGCGCTTGATGCCCAGCGTTACCTTGAGCAGGCTTGCTGAGGCCGGAGTGATTCTCCTGGCCATAAGTGCCCGGCAGACCGCCGGTCAACCAACCATTTGCCGTACCTACTTCATCACCGTCAACGCATCGAACTTCAAGAATTAAATAACTATGACTACCTTTGAGAAAATCAGTAGCAACTACGTTCCCGTCCTGCAGGCAACTATTGAGCAATACGTGGAGCCTGGTTCCGGTGCTCGCCACGTCCATATGGCAAGCAAGCAAGATGAATTGGTGTTCCTGGTCGGTTTTCCAACCGTGCCACCCGTGAGTGATGGGCGTGCTCACATTCTGGAACATCTCGCCTTGTGTGGTTCCCAGAATTTCCCGGTCAGCAATCCCTTCTTTGCCATGATGCGCCGCTCCACAGCGACATTCATGAATGCCATGACCTATCCCGACCGTACTGTTTACCCCTTCGCCAGCACGGATAGAAAAGATTTCTTCAATCTGCTGGATATCTACCTGGATGCAACATTCTTCCCGCAGCTGGACTACCTGAGCTTCCGCCAAGAGGGGTGGCGTCATACTTTCAAAGAGGGGAGGCTCAGCTACCAAGGCGTGGTGTTCAATGAGATGAAGGGGGCCTTCAACGACCCCGCGCGCGCCTTGCACCGCGGCATCAGCAGCGTTCTTCTTAAAGGCAGCACCTACGAGTCCGACTCAGGCGGCGATCCACTGGTGATTCCGGAACTCACGCATGCGATGCTCAAGGAATTTCATGCTAGCCACTACCATCCCTCACAGGCGATGTTCATGACTGCCGGTCCCATAGATGCACGAGAAATCCAGGACAAGATTAGTGAGCGCGTGCTGGCCAAGATTTCTGGCACCTCACCGCGGCGCATGCCGCAACTTGTGCCGGCCTGGAATGCACCGCAGCACGCCGACATACACATCCCCTCTCAGCTGGCGCGTGCCGACGAGTTTGGTCTCCAACTGGCGTGGCTACTCGGTGAAACCAGTGACCAGCTTGCTAACTACAATGCCTATCTGCTGATGCGGGGCCTGCTCGGCGACGCCTCCGCTCCTGTCATGAAGGCCATGCAGTCGGCTGGCTTTGGCCGACCCTCGATGGTGAATGGGAGCGATTCCAATGCGCGCCAGATCGTCTTTCACCTGGGCATGGAAGGCTTGACCGAACCGCAGATTGAACCTGCGCGGACTCGCATCCAGCTTGCCCTGGAAGACGCGGCCCAACACGGTATTGCTGATGGTGTTTTGCAGGCTGCGCTGCGCGATCTGCGCTACGGACAGCGAGCAATCAGCGGCGGCAACATGCCCGACGGATTGACTCGGTTACTAAACGCAGTGCCCATGCTGATGTATGGAGGGGATGTGGCGGCAGCATTCGACAACGAAGCCATGCTCCGTGCGCTGGAACAGCAAGTCGATGATCCAGGTTATTTCAAACAGCTGGTGCGCGCATTGCTAGACAACCCGACCCGCCTGAGCAGCCGCGTCATTCCCGATGCGACGTACTTTGTCAAACGCACTGCGTTGGAAGACGCCCGCCTGGCGGAGCTGGAGGCCGGGCTGAGCAATTCCGAGCGCGATCGCATCGTGGCGGAAAACGCGGCGCTCGACCTCCATCAACAGAAGGGCCGCAACACGGCGCTGCTGCCCCGTATCCAGCCCAAAGACGTCAACCCTCACGTTCGCGCAATGCCTGCCGTTCACCAGCCCGAAGCGGGTCGCGCCTTTATAAGTGTTGCCTCCAACGGCATCACCTATGCCAATGTGTTTTACGACGTCAGCCATTTTCCTGAAAGCGATTGGCCATGGCTGGCGCTGTATGCCAGTGTTTTGCCGGAGCTTGGCGCGGCCCAGATGGGTTATGAAGAGGCCGGTGCCTGGCGGCAAAGCCAGGTGCCGTCATTCGGTGTGTATTTCGAGGCGCTGGCTCAGCCGAAAGGGCGGCCGTTGACTACTCGGGTCAATTTTTTCGCCAGCCATTTGCGCGAAGCACAGACGGCGATTGCGCTCGTTATTGACGCCTGGACGCAACATGCGCGCTTTGATGAGACAGACCGCCTGGCTTTTCTGATCAAGTCTCTCATCCAGCGCACGCTCGCCGGCTTAGCGCAAGTCGCAAACCAGTATGCGGCCCTGGCTGCCACGGCTCCTCTGGCGGAGAAGCGCCACTTTGACAATGTCGTGAA
>DATHMC010000227.1:0-5514 GCA_035487495.1 Undibacterium sp. | reverse complement strand
AACCATCGGCATACGACACCATGGAATGAATCACGCTTTGCGGATGGATCACCACCTCAATTTGCTCGGCGGGCGTGGCGAAGAGCCAATGGGCCTCTATCACTTCCAGCCCTTTGTTCATCATCGTCGCCGAGTCTACCGAGATCTTGCGGCCCATGACCCAATTGGGATGGGCAACCGCCTCTTCCGGCGTCACCCTTGTCAGGGACTCCACATCGCGATGCAAAAATGGGCCGCCGGAGGCCGTCAGGACAATTTTGCGGACGCCGTGACGACCGGGCTGGCGCTGGTAATCGCGCGGCAGGCATTGGAAAATCGCGTTATGTTCGCTATCGATGGGCAACAGCGTCGCGCCGTTATCGATGACGGCGTTGATAAACAGCTGGCCGGACATGACCAGCGCTTCCTTATTTGCCAGCAAGACTTTTTTGCCAGCCTGCGCAGCCGCCAGCGACGAGGCCAGGCCGGCAGCGCCGACGATGGCAGCCATCACCGTATCGCAAGCCGACGCGCTGGCCACCTTGCACAAGGCTTCGGGGCCATATTCGACCTGGGTTGCGATTTTCTTTTCACGCAACAGGATTTGCAGCTCCGCGGCAGCCTGCGCCGTGCCGACCACGGCCACTTCGGGCCGGAACTGCTCGCACTGCAGCGCCAGTTTTTGCACTTGCGTATGCGCAGTCAATGCATACACTTGGTAACGATCGGGGTGGCGCGCCACCACATCCAGGGTGGAGACGCCAATTGAACCGGTTGAACCCAGAATACTTAATTGCTGTGGCTTAACGATGCCATTCACCATGCCTGTTACCACCAATAATCCAGAAGCGCTGCAACCGGCAAAACCGGTATTAATGCATCGATGCGATCCAATACTCCTCCATGCCCGGGCAATAGGGAGCTGCTGTCCTTCATTGTCGCACGACGCTTCAATAAAGACTCGAACAAATCGCCCACCACGCTCGCGGCCGACAAGACGGTCATCACCGCGATGAGGCCCGGCCACCCTCCCTTGGCCAGAATTTTGGCAGAAAAAGTGTCAGGCAAAGCCGCCACGGTGGCGACCAGAGAAGAAATGACCAGCACGGCGATCCAGCCGCCAATGGCGCCCTCCCATGATTTGCCAGGGGAAATAGACGGTGCGAGCTTATGCTTGCCGAATGCCTTGCCGGAAAAATAGGCGCCGATGTCGGCAACCCAAACGATTGCCATCACTGACAGCAGAAACACGGGGGAGTGTCGGAACAAGGCGCTGATGGCGACAAAACATCCGAATATCGACGCGCTGTACACGCCGCTCAAAAATGCATTGGAAGCGCCATTAAATGTCGGCAGGCCCAGTTTCAGCGCAGGAATCAGGCGCAGCAACCAAAAGGCCGTGCACAACAGGAACAGGAAGGCAAAGGAAATCGCCGCGCCGCTCAGTATGATATAGGCGAACAATGCGGTCCACACCAGTGCGGCAATAATGGGGGCGGGATTTTTAAACAGGCGCAAGCTCTCCCATAACGCAACCCCGAAGAACAGGATGGCGACGATGGAGAACGCGAAAAAATTCCCGGAATACAGGATCGGCAATAAAACTGCCAACAATACAAGCGCCGTCGCTATGCGAGTTTTAAGCATTAATTTCCTATGAGGTCAGGACGCTTGTTCCATCAATTGCGCGCTGGTCTGGCCGAATCGCCGCTCTCTTGATTGATAGGACAGAATAGCGGCATCCAGCGACAATGCATCAAAGTCGGGCCAGAAGGTGTCCGTAAAATAGAGTTCGCTATAGGCTAGCTGCCATAGCAGGAAATTCGAAATCCGCATTTCTCCGCCGGTGCGTATGAACAAATCCGGTTCGGGGGCGTAAGACATGGAAAGATAAGATGCCAGTTGCTCTTCATCGACGCCGCCATCCAGCTTGCCTTCCCGCTGCAATCGATTGACCGCCTGCATGATATCCCAGCGGCCGCCGTAATTGGCACAGATGGTGAAGGTCATGCGCTTGTTGTTGGCAGTCTTGGCTTCCGCCGCGTGTATCATTTTTTGTAGCTTCAGGTCAAAACGCGACAAATCGCCGACCACCTTGAGACGTATGCCGTTTGCATGCAGTTTTGCAACTTCCTTTTCCAGCGCGGTAACAAACAGGCGCATCAGCAAAGACACCTCCTCCTCCGGCCGGCGCCAGTTCTCGGAACTGAAGGCAAACAAGGTCAGGTAACTCACGCCTTTACGCGCGCAAGCCTCAACTACCGCGCGCACCGCTTCCACGCCTTTGGCGTGGCCCGCCACACGCGGCAAAAACCGTTTAGTCGCCCAGCGACCATTCCCATCCATAATGATGGCGATATGCCTAGGAATGGCGCCGACAACCGGGATTTCTTTTGTAGAGCTAGCGTGGGTCATGTATTTCCAGGATGATGAAAGAAAACTACCGAATCGGCTTCTTAAACCGTCAACACTTCTTTTTCTTTTTCTCCAAGAAGCCTATCCACTTCACTGACAAATTTATCCGTCAATTTCTGGACATCATCCTGGGCGCGGCGCTCATCATCTTCAGAGCACGCTTTATCTTTCAACAACTTTTTCAATGATTCGTTGGCATCGCGACGGATATTGCGGATGGCAATCTTGGCATCCTCGCCCTCGGTCTTGACCAATTTAACCATTTCCTTGCGACGCTCTTCGGTCAACGGCGGGGTTGGGACGCGGATCATTTCGCCCTGGGTAGACGGGTTCAAGCCCAGATCGGCATCGCGAATCGCCTTCTCTATCGCTGAAATCATCTTCTTTTCCCACGGCTGCACACCGATGGTGCGGGCATCGATCAGCGTCACGTTGGCCACCTGCGTGATATGCGTGGCAGAGCCGTAATAGTCCACCTGGACATGATCAAGAATGCCGGTGTGAGCGCGGCCGGTACGGACTTTGGACAAGTCCGCCTTCAGCGTCTCTATCGACTTTTGCATTCTTTGCTCGGTATTTTTCTTTACATCTACAACAGTCATTCTGTCCTCCTGTGCATCGATCCTGGCTGCACTGTACGTGCGGCATGGCAAAACGTCCAATCAGTTGCTGCCTGCTGCCATCCTCAGCAATAGGCAATGCGACTATCCACGCCAAACCCGCCCGGAGCGGCTTGCGCCCCTCGTCAGCAGCCATCCAAATAAAATTAAACGATAAATTATACGTGTACTAAGGTACCTTCGTCTGCACCCAGGATAACGTTCCTCAAAGCGCCCGGTTTGATGATGGAAAACACCTTGATCGGCAGCTTCTGGTCGCGACACAGGGCAAACGCCGTTGCATCCATCACTTGCAGGTGGCGGGCAATGGCTTCATCAAATGAAATAGTGGAGTAACGCGTTGCAGTCGGATCCTTTTTAGGGTCGGCAGTGTACACGCCGTCGACCTTGGTGGCTTTCAGGACGATTTCGGCGCCGATTTCCGAACCGCGCAATGCGGCGGCAGTATCGGTGGTAAAAAACGGATTGCCGGTACCGGCGGCAAACACCACGATCTTGCCCTCTTCCAGGTATTGCAGGGCCTTGGGCCTGACGTAAGGCTCAACGACCTGGTCGATCGCAATCGCCGACATCACGCGGGCGGTGATGCCCACCTGCCTCATGGCGTCGGCCAGCGCCAGGGAATTCATGACAGTCGCCAGCATGCCCATATAGTCCGCTGTCGCCCTATCCATGCCCTGCGCACCCGGCGCCACGCCACGAAAGATATTGCCGCCGCCGATAACGATGGCCAGTTCAACACCCAGTTTGGCCACTTCGGCAACATCGGCCACCATACGCTCAATCGTGGCGCGATTGATCCCAAATGGATCGTCGCCCATCAAGGCTTCGCCAGAGAGCTTCAAGAGAACTCGCTTGTAAGCAGGTTTAGTCACGGTCTGGACTCCTTCTGGTAAATAGATAAATAATTTTCAATTAGCATTAAAAACAAGTGCAGCACTGCAAAAGGACATTATTACGTTTTGTTTCAGCTCTTACTTGCAAGCAGACGCCCTGAAGCAAGCACAAATATAAACCCCGACAAAAGCAAGCGGCTCTTCCAACACTTATTCGTAATGCAAATTGGAATGACAGATGCCATTCCAACAAGATTCGACGTAAAAAAACGGGCCTTTCGGCCCGCATTGTTTGCTTACGCCTGTTTTGCTGCCGCGACCTGAGCGGCCACTTCCGCCGCAAAATCGTCCTGCTTCTTCTCTATGCCTTCGCCAACCACGAACATGGTGAAGGATTTGACCGAAGCGTTGACCGATTTCAGCATTTGCTCGACAGTTTGCTTGTCGTTTTTAACGAATGGCTGATTCAGCAAAGAAACTTCTTTCAGGAATTTCTGTACCGAGCCATCCACCATTTTTGCCACGATATCTGCCGGCTTGCCGGATTCAGCAGCCTTTTGGGACGCGACTGAACGCTCTTTTTCGATCAGGTCGGCAGGAACTTCGTCTGCAGACAAGGAAACCGGCTTCATCGCGGCGATGTGCATCGCAACGTCTTTACCAACTTGTTCATCCGCGCCTTCGTACTCAACCATTACGCCGATACGTGTGCCGTGCAGGTAGGAAGTCAGTTTTGCGTTTGTTTCAAAACGTGTGAAACGACGAATGGACATGTTTTCGCCGATACGGCCGATCAGAGCCGCGCGGAGGGACTCAACAGTACCAGCCTCGAATGGCAGAGCAGCCAGTGCGGCAACATCTGCAGGATTGTTTTCAGCAACCAGTTTTGCGCAGGAATTGGCAAAAGCGATGAAATCATCGTTCTTGGTCACGAAATCTGTTTCGCAGTTAACTTCGATCAGCGCGCCAACATTACCGGAGATAAAAGCAGCAACAACGCCTTCAGCAGTAATACGGGAAGCTGCCTTGGAGGCTTTGCTACCCAGCTTAACGCGCAACAACTCTTCCGCGCGCTCCATATTGCCTTCGGCCTCAGTCAGGGCCTTTTTGCATTCCATCATCGGTGCGTCTGTCTTTGCACGCAGTTCACCTACCATCGCTGCTGTAATCGCCGCCATGTTTTTCTCCTAGTTCAAATTAGCGCCGCAAAGCGCTGATTATCAAAATCTGTTTAAAAAAAGGGGCCAACTGCTGTTGCCCCTTTTACCTGCATCTCAACCGATAAGCAGAAGCTTAAAATTAAGCCTGGTCGTCCACTTCAACGAATTCGTCTGCATCAGGCTTGGCTGCTTCAACTACTTCGTTAATTGCATTGGCACGGCCTTCCAGGATTGCATCAGCAACGCCGCGAGCGTACAGAGCGATCGCTTTGGAGGAGTCATCGTTACCTGGAATGACGTAAGTTACGCCTTCTGGGGAATGGTTGGTATCAACCACGCCGATGACTGGGATGCCCAGTTTTGCTGCTTCAGTGATGGAACCTTTGTGGTAGCCAACGTCAACCACGAAAATTGCATCAGGGATGCCGCCCATGTCCTTGATACCGCCGATAGCTTTTTGCAGCTTGACGATTTCACGCTGGAACATCAGCGCTTCTTTTTTGC
>DATHMC010000226.1:0-14129 GCA_035487495.1 Undibacterium sp. | reverse complement strand
GCCAGTTTGCTGGAGCAGTGGATAGACGAGGCCGAACGAAGGACTTGGTTTTTGTTTGAATCTGGAAGAGTGAGCTAAGGCGAGCCGGTTCCAATAGATAATCAATGTTGTATCGATGACGCGCTTTGAAAAATACATTTAGGACACTAGCCCAAGCAAAACTAGTAGGCCAGGTCCCAGCTTAGCTCCATACCCCGATCCTCAGGGGTATGGAGGGCGCCTCATGTGGAAGAGGGTTTCTGCCATTACTTCGAAATAGTCCGTCGGGCCGCCGCCGCGCAAGATTGGGTGCGCTCCGGCCGTATCGTAGTTGCCATCTTTCAGCAGCGCATGGTCGATGTGCACACCGACCACCTCACCCAGTACCAGCCAGGTTTCGACCGACGAGCCGGCGGCAGTGGTCAACTGTAGTATCTGGCTGCAGCGGCATTCAAATGCAACCGGGCTTTCAGCGACTCGCGCAACCTTTACAATACGCCCTTGTATGGGAGTGAGGCCAGCAAACCCAAATTCGTCGACTTCGGGCGGTGCTGACACGCTGCTGAGATTCATCGCCTCGGCCAATGGCCGGGTCGCAAGATTCCAGACAAACTCTCCGGTTTGCTCGATATTGTTCAAGCTGTCCTTACGGCCAATGCTAGCAAAGCCGACTATCGGTGGAGTGTAATTGAATGCATTGAAAAAACTATATGGCGCCAGGTTCAGCACCCCGCTGGCAGAATGCGACGCTATCCAGCCGATTGGACGCGGCCCGACAATAGCGTTGAAGGGATCATGCGCCAATCGATGACCGTTGGAGGGTTCGTAAAAATGCTTGTCCTCTATCATGCGCAATTCCCTCGTAATCAAATTACTGGCATAGGATCTTTGGGTAAATTGGATTCGACCATCCACGGTCTAATATTACCTGAATTGTTTAGCTGACTCACGAGGATCTTACTATCCAAAAGATAGGGAGTGGTCTCGCAGAATCTCAACTTCTAGATTCCTTGGACATCTGCAAAGCGGCGCCTAATTCGTCCACAAAAGCCTTTATTTTTGAAGAGCCGCGACGATTGGCTTGGTATACGGCGTAAATGCCAATATCCATTGCGCCAGGATTGATGTGATATTTATCCATCAGACGGACCAATTTTCCATCCAGGATGTCGCTATAAACAAGCCAGTCGGGAAGAAGTACAAGTCCCATCCCTCCAAGAGCGGCTTGTCTTAAGGTTTCGGAGTTATTGACGCTAAGATTGCCGGACACCTGCACTTCATCAATCCTGGTTCCCGACTGTAGTCGCCAAACCTGGCGCCCAGCCGTATAGGCAAATTGCAGGCAATTGTAGGCGCAGAGGTCTTCTGGTAAAACAGGCGAGCCATTTTGTGCCAAATATGCCGGGCTGGCGCAAATGTAGCGTTCGTGTGGGGATAATTTGCGCGCAATCAAATTCGGTTGTTCATCTATCGTTCCTATTCTAATTGCAACGTCAATCGATTCGTCAACCAAATTGACGATCGCGTCACTTAGCCTCATATCAAATTGAAGCTTAGGGTATCTGCGCGTCAGTTCGGGTAATAGAGGGGCGATATGCAAATTGGCAAAAGTGACCGGCGCCGAAACGCGCAAAAGCCCAGACGGTTCGCTTGCGCGCGCGGCTGCGACGTTATCGGCCTCGTCTAGATCTGCAAGAATCTGAACCGCTTTTTCATAGTAGATTCTTCCTGTTTCGGTCAATGTCACTCTCCGTGTGGAACGGTTCAGCAGCGGAGTTCCTATCTGTTCTTCCAAGGCGTCCATCATCCGAGTCACTGAAGACGTGGCGAATCCAAGTTCGCGCGCGGCCGAGGAAAATCCACCGGTATGAGCTACCAGGGTGAATGTTTTGAGAGCTGCGAATCTATCCATAGTGAATTTTGCGCTGGAAGCAAAGGAATTGACATTTTTTGTATATTAACAGGATTCGAAACGACTCTAGCTGCCAGGCGGTGTATCGGTACACAAGGCGTAGCTCCTGATCAGGGGCAATTTCTCTACCTCCGCAATGAGCGGAGTGAACGCCTTGAAAGCGGCCGCTACCGAAATCGATATAGGCCTTCCTCCAGCGTAATGCTGCCCAGACGGCACTGCTTAACGCCGCGCACGCGGCAAGAATCCTTCACGATCGCTAGACGAACATCATTTCGTTTCGGCTTTGCTCTCCGCGCAACGCAATGTTGCGCGCCAGATGCATTCTCTCCACCAGGTTTCATCACTACTATAGGCATCAACTGCACGACGTTCCAAGTGCAAACGAATCCTCGATAACCCGCAAAATTGGAGCACTTTCATGACAAAGCATCTCTTTAGCCCTATCAAAGTCGGTTCACTTAGCTTGAATCACCGTGTTGCGATGGCGCCGCTGACTCGTTCGCGCGCCGGCCGTCCGAACAACGTGCCCACGGTAGCCAACGCCGAATACTATCGGCAGCGCGCAAGCGCCGCCATCATCATCACGGAAGCTACGCAAATCTCACAACAGGGGCAAGGCTATGCCTGGACGCCGGGTATTCATAGTGAAGAACAGATCAAGGGCTGGCAGGCAGTCAGCGAGGCGGTCCACGTAGAGGGCGGCAATATTTTTCTGCAATTGTGGCATGTAGGTCGCGTTTCGCACCCTGTTTTCCAACCAGGAGGAGGGTTGCCGGTCGCGCCCAGCGCGCTGCCGGTACCAGGAAAGACATTCATCCTGGATGAGCAAGGTAACGGAGTATGGGGCGATGTTCCTGTGCCTCAGGAACTTTCGACTGCGGGCATTAATGAAATCGTCGAAGATTATCGCCGAGCTGCGCGCAACGCATTGCGAGCAGGCATGGATGGGGTTGAGATACATGCAGGAAACGGCTATCTGATAGACCAATTCATCAACTCAAACAGTAACCATCGGCAGGACAGTTATGGCGGCAATATCGAAAATCGGGCACGCTTACTCTTCGACGTCGTGCAAGCCGTCCGCAACGAGGTGGGGCCGGGAAAGGTGGCGGTGCGTCTGACTCCCATGGGGCGATTCATGGGCATGGGGGACGAAACACCGGAAGCCACCTTTTCTTACATTGTACGCAGGCTCAATGACTACGATCTGGCTTATTTGCACCTTGTTGAGCCTGCGATGGTCGGAACGGTAAAAGACGAAAATTTTGATCCCCGATGGGACATGATTATCAACATGCTGCGCTCGGATTTTCGCGGGATTTTGATGCTCGCCGGTGGCTACGATCGCGATAGTGCCGAGCAGGCTCTAGCGATGGGACGTGCTGACATCATCGCATTCGGACGGCCATTCATTGCCAATCCGGATTTGCCGGCAAGGCTGCGCGAAAATCTCCCCCTTAACCAGGCTGACAGCAATACTTTTTTCGGTGGGGGCGACAGTGGCTATATCGATTACCCAAGCTTGTCCTGACCACTGTACTGCTTTCGGAGAAATGAAATGAGCACGATCTTCAAGTCGCTTTTAACCAATCCTCGAGACGCAATATCCCTGGCTTCAGTGATGCTTTATGCATTCTGCTCTGGGGATTCGGTTGCAAACGCCTATTGTGTTCAGTCCATTGTTGATTTAAACGCGCCTGAAACCGGACTGTCCACCAAAAGCGCAAAAACCAATGCATTTAATGCGGGAGATTTGTTATGAATGCCCATATCGCGCCCAAAGCTCTGGTGATAGGCGGCTCGCTTGGAGGGCTTTTTGCTGCCACCGCGTTACGGGCCATAGGCTGGAACGTAGAAATTTTTGAACGCTCTTCCGCTGCGCTCGACAGCCGTGGCGGAGGAATTGTGCTGCAGGGAGAGGTGTTGCAGACCATGGAGTTTGCGAAGATAGCTACGGCCATGCCGCTCGGCGTGCTTTCTCGCGAACGTCTGTATTACGACCGACCGGGCAATGTCCTTAGTCAGAGATATATGCCCCAGACACAGACCTCCTGGAATACCCTCTATGGCACATTGATCGGCAGTTTTCCTGAGGAGGACTATCACCGCGGCGCGAAGCTGATCGACATTCATCAAGACGGGCACGGCGTCGTGGCCACATTTGAAGACGGTAGCAGCGCAAAAGGCGACTTGCTGATCGGCGCTGACGGCGGCGGTTCGACTGTGCGCAGTTTGGTGCTGCCAAATATGGATCCGTCATACGCTGGCTACGTAGTCTGGCGCGGACTGGTAGATGAAGGACGCTTTCCGGAATTTGCTAAAACCAGCATCTATGAAAATTTTGTGTTCCAGCATGATCCGGAATCTATGATGCTCGAGTATATGGTGCCGGGAATCGACGGCTCTGTCGAACCCGGTACGCGCCGATACAACTGGTTGTGGTACTTGAAGGCTTCAGCCGGTGTGGAGTTAGATGCCATTCTTACCGATTGCAACGGCACGCGCCGCGCTCACTCCATACCTCCAGGCATGCTCGCGCCGGGGCCGGAGGCCTGGATCCGTCGCATGGGCGAGGAGCGGCTCAATCCTATTTTCCGTGCGCTCATGGAGAGTACAGACGAGATCTTCGTGCAGGCCATCCAGGACTTACAGGTTCCTAAAATGGTATTCGGACGTGTGTTGCTGGTCGGTGATGCCGCATCTATCCCCCGTCCCCATACTGCCGGTAGTACTGCCAAGGCGGCAGCCAACGCGATAACGTTGGCCAGGCAGATTTCCCGCCATACTGATCTTGACCGCGCTCTCCTGCGATGGGAAGAGCAGCAATTACCTGAAGGTGCCAGCATGGGGAAATGGGGCGTCGATATGGGTAACCGGATTATGGGGATTACTAATAACCTTATCAGGGAGAACTAATGTGAGCGAGCCAGTCCTACACTATCTGTACGATCCCTTTTGCGGCTGGTGCTATGGCGCCGCACCAATGATAAGTGCAGCGCAAAAGATTTCCGATCTCAAAATTAAAGCGCACGGCGTCGGCATGCTCACTGGCGACAAGGCAAAGATGATGTCAGCTGAATGGCGCGACTTTGTCCGCCCCCATGAAGAACGGATTCATGCCTACAGTAAGCAGGAGTTTGGAGACGCCTATGTGAATGGCGTGCAACAACGAGAGGATATTTTGCTGGATTCAACGCCTCCCATAGCTGCAATGCTGTTGGCCGAGCAGATATCCGGGCGCGGAATTGACATGCTTAAGCGCCTGCAGACGGCATACTACCAAGAAGGCAGGGCAATTGCTGACAAGTCGGTGATCGGAGAAGTCGCCTCCGAGCTTGACTTTGACGGAGCATCATTTGTAGCCCAGCTCGATGGTTTGATCCAGGATCAGGTGGATGGCCACATTGCTGCGAGCAGCGAACTCTTGAAGGCTCTCAGTGCACGCGGAGTCCCTGCTTTCGCAATAGAAATAGATGGCAAGCTGCGCAGCCTACCGCTCGGCCGCTACTTAGCCCGGCCCGCGATTTTTAAGGCAGATATCGAGGAGCTGCTTCAGAAGCCTGCAGCATGACGAGAAATGCTGGCATGCATTGGCCACCATTAGGTTAATCCCGCTAGGGGCGAATGCTGTTTCGAGAAAATGCAAAGGCCTCTTGTGAGTACGGCGTATTCATCTTCAGATCAACCGAGCGTAAGCTGCATACATCAACTTAAGGAGTTAAACATGAAACCAGTCGTTATTGAAGTTACATCCGATTTTATTTGCCCATGGTGCTGGATCGGTCATCGTCAGTTGCGTCAAGCGATTGAAAAGGCGAACGCAAAAACTGTTCCCAAAATTCGTTATGTTCCCTATGAACTCAATCCCTCCATGCCTGCCGAAGGGATGAATCGGCGGATATATCGCAGCACGAAATTTGGAAGTTGGGCGCGGTCCATGGCGATGGATGCGGATGTCACTATTGCGGGCCAGCGCGCCGGCGTTGTTTTTCATTACGACAAAGTTGAAATGACACCCAATACCCGCTTGGCGCATCGTCTGATGTATTTCGCACAGTTGCAAGACGAATCCGAAAAAACCGATGCATTGTTCGATTCTATTTTTGTAGCGTATTTTTCCGAGGGTCGCGACATTGGAAAACCTGATGTTTTGATCGAATTGGCTGAAGCCGTTGGTTTCGACGAAAAATTGGCACGTTCCTTCTTGGAAGGTGGGCAAGGAAACAGTGAAGTAGTCAAATCAGAACTCATGGCCCAAGAGGGTGGAGTACGTTCCGTGCCCAATATCAGCATTGGCGACTACCGGGTAGTTGGAGCACAGCCAGTTGACGTACTTGCCGACCTGCTGCATGAGGCGGCAACTGAATCGGCCGTATGAACACACCAGTATTGTACATAATTAATACTGGTAAAAATTTGGGAGGCCTAGCCATTCGGTCAGTGTCTAATCCAAATTACATCACTACACTATAAGAGGAACTATTCAGAAGCTCTTTCGTGACCATTTTTTATCTCGGTTGGTTCCACGGACGAAACAGCAATATGAATTCGCAGTTCATGTTGTTACCAATCGATCGAACGGAAAAAATGAATTTGCGTTACTTTTCTGCTCAGCCGCCGAGGGTTTTTATATGATTCATTCCGCTACTAAAATTAATGGCGCAACAGCGTTGGTTCGCGTCTATGGGCCAGCCTCGTCAACGAAAGCCTACGAAATAAGGGATTTTCTGAGCCGCAGTGTGGTTGAATATGAATGGATCGAATTGCCCACAGATGAAGCTGCGCAAAAACTTCCGGGTATCGCTTCGTTGAGCGATATGAGGCTTCCAGTTTGCGAGTTTCCAGACGGGACGCGATTATTTTGCCCTAGTATTCGAGATGTAGCTGAGCGGTTAGGCTGGGTCACTAAACCCAGGCTATTGGAATATGATGTTTCGATTTATGGTGCCGGCCCGGCAGGGTTAAGTGCTGCAGTCTATGCTGCCTCCGAGGGTTTGCGTACCGTTCTAATTGAGCGCAATGCCGTCGGTGGGCAAGCTGGCAGTAGCTCACTCATTGAGAATTACATGGGTTTTCCTGCAGGGATTAGTGGCGCGAAGCTTGCTGAGCGCGCACGGCAGCAAGCCGTCAAGTTTGGAGCCGAAATTCTGCATTTACGAGAGGGTGTAAATGCAGAATTCCACGACGGCCGCATCGTGGTTGATTTGGCAGATGGCACGCACATGGTGGCTAAAGCTAATATCTGTGCGACCGGCATCGAATATCGTCGCCTTAACCTTGCCAATGAATCACGTTTCCTCGGAGCGGGGGTTTTTTATGGTGCAGGCGCCAGCGAAGCGCCCATGTGCGTCAATGAAACCGTGTATGTAATTGGCGGCGGAAATTCCGCGGGGCAAGCCGCCATGAATTTTTCCCATTATGCCGACAAAGTGATCATGCTGGTGCGCGGATCCGGCTTGGCGGAAACGTTGTCAGACTATCTGATAAAAAAAATAGAGATAGCCAAAAATATTTCGGTGATAAGTAATTGCGAAGTCACGGCATTGCACGGTGAGGAAACGCTGCAGCAAATTACCGTCCGGGATCTGGTCGAAGGGACGACTCAGATTCTGGACACTACCCGCCTGTTTGTTTGTATCGGCGGCCTACCCAATACCGAATGGGCTAAGGGCACATCAATCATCCGCGACAAAGCAGGCTATCTGGTGACTGGTGCCGACCTGTATGCAGACGGACGCCCCCCTGATGCCTGGAAATTGGAACGCCCACCCTTTTATTTGGAAACCAGTGTACCTGGTTCATTTGCAGCTGGCGACGTGCGCCACGGCTCGGTCAAACGCGTGGCATCAGGCGTGGGAGAAGGGGCGATGGCAGTCACGTTCGTCCACCGATATTTAGCCGGTGCGTGACATGCAGGTATAACGCAACCGGAAAAATGTGGCGAATCGCTTGCAAGCGATTCGTCGTGCAGCTAGGCCGTTCTTGGAGGCGCGGTGGATTTACGCACCTTCAGTTCCGGGGGAAGTGTAATGCGAATCGGAGCTGCGCCCGGAGACGAGAGTTTTTCAAGCAGTAACCTTGCGGCCTGCCTCCCCATCTCCCTATGCTGAATCCGTATTGTCGTTAGTGGTGGATTAAGCATGTCCACCAGGGGCATGTCGTTGTGGCCGACAATCGATATATCCGCCGGACAATTGAGCCCCAGATCGGCGAGCGCATCATAGCAGCCAAGCGCAATCAAGTCGTTGGCAGCGACAATGGCAGTTACTTTCGCATCCTGCTTAAGAAGCTGGATGCAAGCTATTTTTCCAGCTTCTCGCGTAAATTCGGTAGATTCTATGACGGGTGTTTCAGTCAAATGATACTGCCGAGTGGCCATTTGGAAACCCTCGATACGTGAAAACCCTGTTGCTAGATTCGCAGGTCCCGAGATATGTGCAATTCGCTTATGCCCCAAACTGGCAAGGTGTTCGACTGCAAGCTTCATCGAAAGAAAATCATCGTTTACCACTTCAGGAACGTGTCCGCCTTCTTCCGCTCGATTTACGAGTACCACAGGCACACCTTCCAGGATACAGCGTCGAACCAGTGAGTCTTGCCGGGCAGCGGTGGCAAGGACAAGGCCATCCACTTGACGCGAAAACATCTGTTCCAGTGCGCGTTCCTGATCCCTGGGGTTTCCTACTGCATTGGCGATCAATACTGAGAATCCTTCAATAGCGAGTTGAGCCTCTATTCCTCGGACAATCGGCGGAAACACTGGATTTTCTATGTCGGGCAAGAGTACGCCTATGACCTTAGATTTCCCGCCGCGGAGAGTGGAAGCGGCGCTGTTCTGACGGTATCCGAGTGCCTTCGCAGATGCCAATACCCGATGAGCGACCTCGTCGCCGATCAAGGATCTCGTGGCGGGATTGAGAACACGGGAAACTGTTGAAGCATTCACCGAAGCGTGAGTGGCGACATCTCTAATGGTGACGCGTCCGTTTTTTTTCACAGTAATTCTATTTTTCATTTGGCAATTGTATATGTTCCCTGATTGCGAAGGGCTTTGCAAAAAAATTTACGGTGACGACGTCAAAAAAATCTTGACAGGGGCCATAAATGCAGTATTCTATGCATACGTTTGCATGTAATTTGCATTTCATGAATTGGTCTTAGTTCCATATAAAGTATCAAAAAATCATCTTAACCGTAGGTAGATGTTGATACAGGGAGCTATTTCGATTTTTATGCAAACGTATGCATAATAAATGCATAATTTCCAAAAGCTATTCAAGAGGATGTCTTTCTGCCGCAATTGGCGATCCGTACAAGACGGTGTTGATCTTGGAACTTATATCTAAATGGAATAAAAATGAAATATAAAATGAGACTTTTCACTTTTGCGGCAATGGCGTGTTCATCGGCAGCATCTTTCGCCGATACGACAATGAAACTTGGTGACCGTGCCGACGTTGAGATTTATGGACGTGTGCAACTTGCTTACGAGTACCTTAAATATTCAGGAAAAATGTATGTGCCGGACAATACTCCCGGCCCGAATCAAGGCAACGCCGTCCTGGATCAAAATGGAAATTTTATCTCCACAGACGCGCCGTCGCACAGCCGCTTGAGGAATCAGCGGTCGGTCATCGGGTTTCGCGGTAATGTCATTATTGACGATGATTTGAAAGGCGTCTGGCAAATTGAGAGCAGTGCCGCAGCCGATGGAGGAGGAGGGCTCCATGTTCCCAGTCAGACTTGGGCTAACCGAGATTCAGGCGTTGGACTGGATAGCAAGAAGTACGGACGCATTTTGTTCGGCAGTTGGCAAACACCGTATACACATTCCACCTTTGGATACGATCCCTACTACACGACAACTGGCGCCTACATGGGCATCATGGGCAACGGCTCTGGGGCGTCGGTCGACGGCGTCAGTGATCCGGCCACCTTCGATCGGCGTGAGCATAATCTCATCCAATATTGGTCGCCGGATATAAACGGTATCAAGGTCCGGTTTGGTTTCGATACCAGTGAGAACAAGGCCAATGCACAACGTGCCATTCCGGAACTGAACGTCGGTGCTGCGCCAGCCCAGAATCCGCATTTATTTTCCCTTGAGACCACTTATGAAGCGGGGCCTTTGAACGCTACCTTCGCTTATGAGCAGCATCGCAACTTTCAACCTGGCGGCGGAAACGATAGTGGAGTGAAGATAGGTGCTGCGTACTGGTTTGCCGGCAAAACCCGTGTCGCTGGAATCCTGCAACGGCTTCACTACGAAGCCGCCGACGGCGACCTTAATCAGAAGCAGGCCTATGTCTCGGTAGTGCACAAGATTACCGAGAAAGATCTTTTTAAACTGGGTTATGCGGTCGGCGGCCAGGTAGATGGGTCATCGAAACAGATCATCGGCTATCTGCGCGCAGGTCCGGCAAGTGCATCCAAAATTCTTTCAGTCGGCGTTGAGCATCAGTTCAACAAGCAGTTGGCGGTCTTTACCTATTACTCGAAGACATACAACCAGGCCAATGCGTTCATGGATATGCCGATCAACGACACAGCGCCGGCAATGGGTTCCAGTCCATCAATCGTCGCTTTGGGGGCAAGAATCACCTTTTGACGTGGAGGCGCTGCCTAACCATGCGCAAGCATTTGAGAGGTAGGTCGACCTGACTAGCGAAGAGTCGGATTCCGCTCTGCGTTACATCGCAAGGATTGGCCAGGCGGGCGACGGCGCTTATCGAGAATTGGTGCAGATGGCGATCTTTTTGAGAGTCAATGCACGCGTTTGCAAGGAGAAGTGGTAACCACTTATAGAAACGATCATGAACATTACCGGAATTATCGATTCAGAGGCCTCGCTGACAGACATTGTGCTGAAAGCCATGCAAAAAACACCCAACCCCCGTATGAGGCAGATCATGGAGGCAGTGGTCATCCATGCGCATGCCCTGGTGCGGGAGTTAGATTTAACCGAGGAAGAGTTTAATACGGCGCTGCAGTTTATCACTCAGATCGGCCAGGCCACTAACGACAGCCACAATGAGGTTGTATTGGCCGCCGATGTCTTGGGGATATCGACTCTCGTCGCATTGCGCAATAATCCGCAACAGCACGGACAGACTGCCGCCGCGCTACTGGGGCCGTTTTGGCGCACGAACGCGCCGGAGTGTAACAACGGAGACTGTATCTCCCGCTCAAATACGCCTGGAAAACCGATGTACGTTTCCGGCCAGGTACGCGGCGTCGATGGGCATGTGGTTGCCGATGCCTTAATTGATGTCTGGCAGGCATCCCCAGTAGGCCTATATGAAAACCAGGACCCGCACCAGGAAGAAATGAACCTGCGTGGCAGATTTCGAACCGATAGCGAAGGCCGATACCATTTTTTTACTGTGCGACCGGCCGGCTATCCTGTTCCGACATCGGGACCTGTGGGCGTGCTATTGGATAAGCAGCATCGCCATCCGTTCAGGCCGGCGCACATCCACTTCATGGTATCCGCGCCAGGCTTCAAGACCTTGATTACGCAAGTGTTTGCCGATGATTCGGAGTATCTCGGCAGCGACGTTGTGTTTGGCGTTACCAAGGACCTGGTGGGGCGATTTGAGCAATGTGCAGGCAACCAGGCATTTCCAGGGAATAGAAAAAATGCGGAATATGCCTTGGACTATGACTTTGTCCTGGAGCCCGGCATGCCATGCTTCCCAACACCACCCATTAAATAAAGAGAAAGAATATCCATGACTCAACAATTGACAGGGGTACTCACTGGCAAGGTCGCTGTGATCGCGGGCGGCACAGGCGGCATTGGCTATGCAAGCGCCAAACGACTGGCTGCAGCAGGCGCGCGCATTGTCCTTCTTGGGCGAAATGTGGACAAGTTGGCTTCACTTGCAAACGAATTGCCTGGTACAGGACATGGATCAGTCGTGGTCTCTGTGGAAGACAGCAATGCCCTCGAACTGGCGGTATCCAAGATCCAGAGCAGCTTTGGAAGAGTAGATATTCTGGTGAACTCCGCAGGCATGACGAAGGCGATACCGCATAAAGACCTGGATGCGTTGAACGACGTCCTGTTTGACCAGGTGGTAGTCGCCAACTTGCGCGCGCCGTTCGCCACTATCCGCGCTTTTGCCCCTCTGCTCCGGGCGAACGGAGACGGCTTGGTCGTCAACATTTCCTCAATCGCCGCCAGCAACGGCTTAGGCAGCAATGTCGCCTATTGCGCCGCCAAGGCCGGTTTGGACACGATGGCTCTGGCGCTCGGTCGAGCCCTTTCTCCTGAGATTAGGGTCATCAATGTTTCTCCCGGGGTGGTGGACACGAATTTCGTTCCCGGGCGCGATTCTTCGTTCAATGAAAAGCAGGCGGCGACAACGCCTCTGAAACGGATAGGCACGGTCGATGATATTGCGGCGGCGGTGGAGGCGTGCGCAACGACGCTGCGCTTTGTAACAGGGACCACGATACAAGTGGACGGCGGCCGTCATCTTGGGCCGGTTTAGGCCTTGCGCTAAATGGATAAGGGAAGATACAGACCATGCAAGAGAAAGTAATCATTACCTGTGCTGTGACCGGGAATCTCACGAAGCCTGAGCAGCACCCCGGCTTGCCAATTACGCCGCGCCAGATAGCAGAGTCTTCGCTAGAGGCTGCCGAAGCAGGTGCGTCAGTGGTACATATCCACGTGCGCGACCCGGAAACGGGGCGGCCTTCGATGAAACTGGAATACTACCAAGAGGTGATGGAGCTCATTCGGGAAAAAAATTCCACGCTGGTCATTAATCTTACTACGGGTCCGGGCGGACGTTTTGTCCCAAGCGAAAGCGATCCCAAAGTTGCAGCCCCTGGTTCGACGCTGATGCTGCCGGAAAAACGCGTGGAACACATCACTGCCCTCAAGCCTGACATCTGCACGTTGGATTTGAATACGATGAATTCCGGCGGCGAGGTAGTCATCAACACGCCGCGCAATGTGGCGCGCATGGCGCGCGTCATACGGGCGGCCGGCGTTAAACCCGAGATCGAGATATTTGATTCCGGTGATCTTCGCCTGGCACACGATTTGATCAAGGATGGTGTGCTTGAGGGACCAGGTCTTTTCAGTCTGGTGCTTGGAGTGAATTACGGCTTTGGCGCCGATCATGCAACCATGTTGTATGCGCGGAATATGTTGCCGCAAGGGGCTGTTTGGTCCGCCTTTGGCATAGGCAGGCATGAGTTTCCGATGGTCGCCCAGGCCTATCTCTATGGAGGCCATGTGAGGGTAGGCTTTGAGGATAATCTTTTCTTGTCCAAAGGCGTGCTGGCGCCGAGCAATGCGGCCTTGGTGGTGCGCGCGCGGCAAATTATTGAGGCTATAGGCGGTCAGATTGCATCAGCTCACGATGCCCGCGAAATCCTGGGCTTGCAAAAATGAGTGCCGAAATTATTCCGTCCCACGCGCATTGCAGGCCGATAGTGCACTCCAGCGCTTTTGTTGCAGAGAATGCAGTGATATTGGCTGACGTCAGTATCGCCGCGGATGCCTCAGTTTGGTTTGGCGCGGTCATTCGAGGCGACGTACAAAGTATCAGAGTTGCGGAGCGCAGCAATATTCAGGATGCGGTCGTTATTCATGCCAGTACGAATGGACTCCCTGTATTGATCGGCTCGGACGTGAGCATCGGGCACGGCGCCTTCCTGCATTCTTGCTCGATTGAAGATGGCGCGTTTGTCGGGATTGGTGCCTGTGTATTGGATGGTGCAACCGTAAAAATGGGAGGAATGCTGGGGGCAGGATCTGTTTTGACGCCGGGAAAATCCGTCGGCGCGGGGGAGTTATGGGCGGGCAATCCCGCACGTTTCTTGCGAGTGTTGAGTGACCAGGAAAAGCAAGGAATCAGGCTGAATGCTCAACGCTATGTGGCTTTGGCTAAACATTATATGTCGGAATGTCCGGCAATTTATCGAAGGAGTATCAACCCATGAACTCAGTGCGAGTCATAGAAAAAGCGGCAAATATCGACCTACTGCAACTATCCCTGGTTCCCACCGCGATTCCAGTCGCGTCTGAAGGGATGTGTGTGGTTGAGGTGCACAGCGCGGGCGTCAATCCTAGTGATGTAAAGGCGGCTTTGGGAGCCATGCCGCACGCGGTATGGCCGCGCACGCCAGGCCGGGACTACGCCGGCGTCGTACTGGATGGACCTAGCGAACTAGTAGGAAAACATGTGTGGGGGAGTGGTGGCGAACTTGGCATACG
>DATHMC010000225.1:0-5733 GCA_035487495.1 Undibacterium sp. | reverse complement strand
AAAAATTCTGCTATTATCTCGGTCTTCCCTTAAATTTTTCATTGGTTCGAACTTACATGACCACAATTCGCCTTAAAGAAAACGAGCCGTTCGAAGTCGCTATGCGTCGCTTCAAGCGCACCATCGAAAAGACCGGTCTGTTGACCGAATTGCGCGCACGCGAGTTTTACGAAAAGCCAACTGCAGAGCGCAAGCGTAAGCTGGCTGCCGCAGTGAAGCGTCACTACAAACGCATTCGTAGTCAGCAATTGCCTAAAAAGATGTACTAATCCTGAATCGGCGCTGCCTTGCGGTGCCGTTCAAATTTGGTAGTATCAGAGGCTTGCATGCCCGCTCCGTTAAGCGCAGCGGGCTTTGTCATTTTCAGGCCAACTTTGCAGCAGCCTCTTAACGTGTTTTAATTGTTGAGCTTGAATGATTGCAGCATTCCCTTCCGTTCAATTTACTAGCCAGAGAACCTTATGAGCTTAAAAGACCAGATCACAGAAGACATGAAGTCTGCGATGCGCGCAAAAGAAGCGGCAAAACTCGGCACCATCCGTTTGCTGACTGCCGCGATGAAGCAAAAGGAAGTCGACGAGCGCGTGGAACTGACGGATACGATGGTATTGGCGATCATCGAAAAGATGATCAAGCAGCGTAAAGATTCCATCAGCCAGTTTGAAGCCGGTGGCCGCCAAGATCTGGCAGACATCGAAAAAGCGGAGTTGGCGATTCTGTCGGCCTATATGCCAGCCGGCTTGTCCGATGCTGAACTGCAGGCGGAAGTTACCGCTGCGGTTGCAGAGACCGGTGCTGCCGGTCCGCAGGATATGGGCAAGGTCATGGCGGTATTGAAGCCGAGGCTGGCCGGCCGCGCCGATATGACCGCCGTTTCCGGCCTGGTCAAAGCCGCGCTGACACGCTGATCAAGATAGCTGCTAAGCTAGATGATTTGTCGCAGGCCAGGTGCCTGCGTCGCTTGGCTTATTTTCCGTGATACCTCAAAGTTTTATTCAGGATTTGCTGGCCCGCGTTGATATTGTCGACGTGGTGGGCAAGTACGTCCAGCTCAAAAAGGGCGGCGCAAACTACATGGGTTTGTGTCCCTTCCATAACGAAAAATCCCCCAGTTTTACGGTCAGCCCCACCAAGCAGTTCTACCATTGCTTTGGGTGCGGCGCGCACGGCACCTCCATCGGCTTCCTGATGGAGTATTCCGGCATGAGTTTTGTCGACGCGGTCAAGGATCTGGCGCTCAACAACGGCATGATCGTACCCGAGGAAGACCGCTTGCTGCCGGCGCAGCGGGCCGAAGTGCAAGCCAAGAGCCTGGCGCTGAGCGATGTGATGACCAAGGCCGGCGAGCATTACCGGCATCATTTGCGCGGCGCGACCAGCGCGATTGCCTACCTGAAAAAACGCGGCCTGACCGGCGAGATCGCCGCCAGGTTCGGCCTCGGCTATGCGCCCGACGGCTGGGACGGCTTGCGCGCGGTATTCCCGGATTATGCGGCGCCCGAACTGGTGGAGGCGGGCCTGGTCATCGACCGCAGCGACGAAGAAGCGTCCAACCGCAAACGTTACGACCGCTTTCGTGACCGCATCATGTTCCCGATCCGGAATACCAAGGGCCAGGTGATAGGTTTCGGCGGCCGCATCCTGGATCAGGGCGAACCGAAATACCTGAACTCGCCGGAGACGCCCTTGTTCCAGAAGGGCTATGAATTGTATGGCCTGTTTGAGGCGCGCCAGGCGATACGCGAAGCCGGCTATGTGCTGGTGACGGAAGGCTATATGGACGTGGTGGCGCTGGCGCAGATGGGTTTCCCGCAAGCGGTAGCGACGCTGGGAACCGCATGCACTCCCACCCACGTGCAGAAGCTGTTGCGCCAGACCGATCATGTGATTTTCAGCTTTGACGGCGATAGCGCAGGCCGCCGCGCGGCGCGGCGTGCGCTGGATGCCTGTTTGCCGCATGCCAATGACAACAAGATCATCAAGTTCCTGTTTTTGCCCGCTGAGCACGATCCGGACAGCTATATCCGCGAGCTGGGGACCGAGGCTTTCGAACAGCAGGTGCATGAAGCGATGCCGTTGTCGCAGTTTTTCCTGAAAGAGGTGGCCGCAGAGAATGACCTGGCCACTGCCGAGGGCCGGGCCAAGGTGCAATTTGATGCCAAACCGCTGCTGCAGCAGATGCCGCCCTCCGGCTTGCGTTTGCAAATGGTGCGCAGCCTGGCGCAAATGACGCAGACCACCCCGGCCGAGATTGAGGCCTTGTTTGAATTGGCGCAGCCGGTTGCGCGTGCCCGGGTGGCGCCGCCCAAATCCAAGCGTAGCGCCCCGGTGGGGCTGGAGCGCCAGATCATGCGCATCCTGGTGGCGCATCCGGTGCTGGCCGCGATGATGGACGCGTCCGTGCTGGCCGATGCGGGGCAATTGGCGCCGGACGGCGCAGAAATGCTGACCCAGTTGGCGACCATCGCCTACGGCATGGGAGAACAGGCCAATTTTGCCGCGCTGGCCGAAAACCTGCGGGCGACCGGCTCCGACTACGATGCGCTGATTGCCGAGATTGCCGGGCAAACCGAAACCGAACTGGATGTGGTCAGGCTGGAGTTGACCGGGGCCATACGCCAGATCCGCAGGCAGGTATTGAATGCGGAAATGCAAAGGCTGGCGGCAGGGGGCTTGCGCGAGGAGGCTGACCTGATTCGTTACCGTGAGGTAATGCAATTACAAGACCAATTGCGCAAGCAAGCCGAGGCCGAGGCCGCAGTGCGCCAGGTGTAATGCGCAGCACAGCGGGCGATGCCCGCTTCGCAAGATGCATCGCTCGCAACATATACATGCAAGTTTCCTTGCATTTCGTCAATATATTATATAAATTTAATAGGCAAGTGCTTAATTGACAGGCACTTGAGATTTGCGGTTTTGTGACCAGATAGATCGTGTTCCTGCTGATAAAACAGGCAAACTTGCTTGCGCCAGCTGCGGTAATTTGGCGATGCTGCAATTAGCCTTGCCGGCTGGGAGTTGGTATTGGCCAAGCTGCCGCCGGGGGTGGGGCTGGAGGAAAGTCCGGTCTCGTGTTATAATTAAAGGCTTTCGATTCAAGGTCTTAGGTTGTTTCGTTCTGCACGAAGCTGATGGTCGGTTGCAATACTTGTTGCCGATCAGTTGACGTTCGCGCGGGATATGTTGTTTAGGCGAGCATTCGTGCTCCTCCGAGTAACCCGATAACTCCGGTACTGAGGCTAAGGGAAGTTAGAAACATAATTGCTATGCACTGCAGAGCGGTTTGGTCTGGCGGCAGTGCATTGTTGTTTTTGCTTTCAGCTTTCTGAAGGTAGCTGCAGTGCCGGTTGGTTTGATTCAATGGCTAGCGCAATGAAGAAACCCGCACAAACTCTGACAACCCCAGCAACAAAGAAAACCAATGGCAAAGCGGCTGTTAAAGCGGCTGCCCCTAAACCTGCCGTAAAACCGGCCGCCAAGGCAGTTGCTACAAGCAGGCAAACCAGCAAGCCGTCTGCTCAACCGGTAGGCAAATTGAAGTCTACGCCTCAGAAAAAAGAGGTTGCGAAAGATGTCAAAGCGCCTAAAGTGGTGAAGAAGGGTGTAGAGAAGGCGGTGGTATCGGCAGCCAAAGCAGTGCCTAAGGCCAGGACGAAAAATGTTTTAAAAGATGAACCGAAAATAGCCGCCAAGGCGACTAGCAAGGCAGCGACAGGCAAGGATGCGAAGCCGGCAGCGAAGAAAACCAGCAGGGCCGATGAAGCCGGCGCGACAGATACTTCGAGCACAAGCAAAAAAGCGGACAAGCCAAAAACTGCACCATTGAAAGCTTCTGTGACAATTAACAAAACCGATTCAAAGACAGTGATTAAGCCAACCAAGAATTCAGCAAAGGCTGACAAAGCTCCTGAAGTGCAGGAAATTAAAACAGGCTCCGCGCCTGCCGTCAGCCAGACTACCGATGCCGCCGTCCTGGCCGCCATTGACACGTCCGGCTATGTTTTGCCTGGCGTAAAAGTGCCGGGTCGCCGTGGCCGCAAACCGAAAGAATACCAGCCTGAAAACGAGGAAATCGCTGCACTGAACGCGGTTGAACGCGCAGAAATGAAGGCGATAGACAAGGCCAAGGCCAAGGACCGCAAGGCCAAGGAAAAGGCCTTGCTGAAGGACGCATTCTCCTCCGATCCGGAAGCGACAGAGGAAGAGCTGGAGCGCCGCCGCCAAAAACTGAAAACCCTGATCAAGCTGGGCAAGGACAGGGGCTACCTGACTTTTGCCGAGATCAACGATCACTTGCCGGAAAACGTCGTTGACCCGGAAGCGATTGAGGGCATCATCGGCACCTTCAACGACATGGGTGTCGCCGTGTACGAGCAGGCGCCGGACGCCGAGACCCTGCTGTTGTCCGATAACGTCGTCACCGTCACCAGCGACGACGACGAAGTGGAAGCCGCCGCTGAAGCTGCCCTGTCCACAGTGGACTCCGATTTTGGCCGCACTACTGATCCCGTCCGCATGTATATGCGCGAAATGGGTTCGGTGGAATTGCTGACCCGCGAAGGCGAAATCGTCATCGCGAAGAAAATCGAAGAAGGCCTGAAAGACATGATACAGGCGATCTCCGCCTGCCCGACCACGATCGCCGAGATCCTGGCTGCTGCAGACAAGATCTCCAGTGATGAAATAAAGATCGATGAAATCGTCGACGGCCTGGTAGATCCCAATGCCGATGACGTGGTTGCGCCGATAGCGGTCGCTGCCGCCTCGGACGAAGAGGAAGAAGACGAGGGCGAAGAAGAGGAAGAGGAAGAGGAAGAAGATGAAGGCAGTGCGGCAGGCGCGGCAGGCTTCTCCAATGAGCAACTGGAGCAGCTGAAGCGTGATTCGCTGGCCAAGTTTGAAATCATCTCGACCAACTTCGACAAGATGCGCAAGGCCTTTGAAAAAGAGGGCTATAACTCCAAGGCCTACGTCAAGGCGCAGGAAACCATCTCCGCCGAATTGCTGGGCATACGCTTTACTGCCAAGGTTGTCGAGAAATTGTGCGACACTCTGCGCGGCCAGGTGGATGAAGTGCGCCACGTGGAAAAACAAATCCTGGATGTGGTGGTCAATCGCTGCGGCATGCCGCGCGCCCACTTCATCAAGGTATTCCCGGGCAATGAAACCAACCTGAACTGGGTGGACGGCGAAGTCAACGGCGGCCATGTATACAGCGCCATCCTGGGCCGTAACATCCCGGCCGTGCAGCAGTTGCAGCAAAAATTGATCGACCTGCAGGCGCGCGTGGTATTGCCGCTGCCCGACCTGCGCGGCATCAACAAGAAGATGTCTGCCGGCGAGATGAAGGCCCGCAAGGCCAAGCGTGAAATGACCGAGGCCAACTTGCGCCTGGTGATCTCCATCGCCAAAAAATACACAAACCGCGGTTTGCAATTCCTGGATCTGATCCAGGAAGGAAACATCGGCCTGATGAAGGCGGTGGACAAGTTTGAATACCGCCGCGGCTACAAATTCTCTACCTATGCGACATGGTGGATACGCCAGGCGATTACGCGCTCGATCGCTGACCAGGCGCGTACTATCCGTATCCCCGTGCACATGATAGAGACCATCAACAAGATGAACCGCATCTCGCGCCAGATCCTGCAGGAAACCGGTGTCGAGCCTGATCCTGCCACACTGGCGATCAAGATGGAAATGCCGGAAGACAAGATACGCAAGATCATGAAG
>DATHMC010000224.1:0-13982 GCA_035487495.1 Undibacterium sp. | reverse complement strand
GCCTCGCAAAGGCAGCACAGGCCCTGAAAATTCCTGTCATCGTGACAACCACGACTGAAAGAATGTGGGGGCCGATGATACCGGAGCTGCAGGAAGCATTGCCCGGCATATCGCATATAGAGCGAACTACCGTGAACGCCTGGGAGGATCCGCGGGTGGTCGCAGCGGTGAAGGCGACCGGGCGCAAGAAGCTGATCATCACCGGTGTTTCGACCGATGTTTGCCTGACGTTTCCTGCCATTTCGGCTCTGGCCGACGGCTACAGCACCTACGCGGTCGTTGATGCTTCCGGCGCATTTACCAAGGAACAGTCTGATCTGGGCGTGATGCGCATGGTGCAGGCAGGCGTGATTCCGGTCGGCTATTCCAATGTCGCTGTCGAAATTCTGGGCGACAATGCCGCCCCGGAAGCCAATGCAGTCTACGGCGCCCTGAGCATGCCGTTTGCCGGCCTCGTCTACAACCTGAATCAATATTTTTCGCACAAATAAACGAAGCTTGAAGTGCTTCGCTTGTAACGCCGTCCACCATATCGGGCGGCGTCGTTTCAGGAAATAGAGAAGGACACAACGCCATGAATACCGAACTAGCCGACAGCACGCTCAACTTGTCGCCCCCCTTGTTAGGCATACCGATGAAAATCGGCGACCATTTTTTTGCGCACAGTTTCCGCCGCAGCGAAATCGGCGACGTGATGAACCCCGTCTTGATGTTCGATCACTTTTGGATGAAGCGCGACACCTTTGGCTGGCATCCGCATGCCGGCATTTCCGCAGTCACTTACGTGTTCGAAGACTCAAAAAGCGCTCATCACAATTCGGATTCGATGGGAGACAATTCCGTTATTGATCCCGGTTCGCTTCACTGGATGGTTGCCGGCTCAGGCGCCATGCATAGAGAGCGGCCGGAAGGGGAGGGCGCCTTGGTGCATGGACTGCAATTTTTTGTGGACCTGCCTGGAGAAAGCAAGTCAGCCCGTCCCTATTCAACCCACTTAGCCTGTAACCATGTGCCAGAAATAATCGAAGACGGCTCTCGCATTCGCGTCGTGGCGGGGCAGTTCGAAGGGATTCAGTCGCCGCTTGTGCTTCCGCAACCGTTCTTGATGGTCGACGTGTTCATGGGCGAAAACAAGACTTTGAATATTCCGCTGCCGGCCAACTGGGGAGCGTGGCTGTATTCGGTACGCGGAGAGGCTGGCGTGAAAATCGAAGGCCGCACGCGCACTCTTGAAGCATTTCACAGCATTGGATTGCGGACGGGCGCCGGAAAGCGCATAGCCACCATTCAAAGCGAGCTTTCGGCTCAGCTTGTCATACTGGCTGGAGTTCTCCCCAAAGCATAAAGGCGATCTATGGCGATCCTTCACATCGGCCGGCCACTCCAATACCGCGGCGAAAGCAGTAGCGTAGCCCTGATAGGAGTCGCAGTTATGTAGAGCAAGGAAATCACGCTGTTCCCTCAGCTCTACACCCGCGGCAGCACGTTCAGACCAAAACTATATGCGCCATTGAACACCGAGTTAGCGTAATTCTCCGCCTTTGCGCACTAATGGTATCTGGAGGTTAGTTGGACGGTTCGCCTCAGTGTCAAAGCCACGGCCATCGACGTTGCGGGCGCCCCAGAATAGTAGATTATGCGATATGTACACCAGGTCGTACTCCATGAAGTGCTTGCCTTCGACCAGGCCAAAGGGTACGAAGGACTTGCCGAAGACGCTCTGCGTGCCGCCGACTTCCCAGCGGGCGTAGCCCATGCTCGCCACCTGGTTGAGTAAGTCGGCAAAACCCTGGATCAACGGCGTCACCTCATACGCTTCATCGGCGACAAAGTCCACCTTCTGGGCACCCGCCGCGATCGGGTGATCGCCGTGCCACGCCATGTGGCCCTTGATCAGGATGCGCGCCAGCGGCACCTTGCCGTAAGGATCAGCTGAGTTGACGACGGTTAGCTCGAAGCGGTCGCCGGCCTCGTACTTGAAGTCGCGCTTCAGATAGAAAGGCTTGAGGGTGCCGTCCGGGTTCCTGGCAGCGCTGGGCCGGATTTCGGGGGCCAGGCTGCTCCATTCGCCCACGAGGGCTTGCTTGGTTTGATCAAGATTCATGGCATAGTTTCCTTCACGAGATGGTGTGGAAGTGGGCGCAGAACTGCAAGCAGATAAGGCCAGCATGAGCCCAAAAGCGGAAAAGGCAAAGGTGCGTCTCAGCATGATAGTCATTCCTTGGTTTTGGGACTATGACGATCATCATATTAACACCGATTATAATGATCGTCATAATTCTTTTTAGCGATGTTCAATGAATAAGATTGGGGAGGCAAACCGTGGTCAGTGACGCCCGCAAGCGCATGATCGAAGGGGCGATGGCCTTGCTGGCGCAACGCGGGCTGCAGGCAACCTCGTTTTCCGAGGTGCTTGCGGCCACCGGCGCCCCGCGCGGCTCGCTCTACCATCACTTTCCAGAGGGCAAAGATCAACTCGTCGCCGCCGCCATCGACCAAGCCGGCCGCGTGCTGATTGACTTCATGGATCGCTGCGCTGGTTCCCCCGCCGAGGCCGTGGTGCAGCACTTCCTGGCGATCTGGCGTACGGTGCTCACCCGCCAGGATTGCACGTCTGGCTGTGCAGTGCTGGCGGTGACCGTGGCCACTGACTCGACCGAACTGCTGGCGCACGCCACCGCTGTGTTCCGCGCCTGGCGCGAGCGCCTTGCCGATTTGCTGAAGCAGGGTGGGATGACGGCGGAGAGCGCCCGCCGCTTTGCGATGGTGCTCATCGCATCGGCAGAGGGGGCGGTCGTGCTGAGCCGGGCTGACCAGAGTTTGGAGCCGTTTGAGACGGTGGCACAGCAGTTGGTGGAGGAGGTTCGGCGATTACAGGGGGGAGGCGCGGGGGACTGAGCAGCGGCAGCCGAAAGAATTGCTCGGAAAAAGGCGATGCCCGTGGCATCGCCCCGTCCCTCAGACTTAGCCCTGCACAAACATGTCGTTGAACTGGTTGACGAACGCATGCTCGTTGACACCCGGATTGGCGCGCATGTCCCTTGCACCGTCCACCAGTACCTCGTTGGTGTCGGTGCCGAGCACAGCAATGGTCTCGGAAATAAATTCGGCCAGTGGCATCGCCCGTGGTTCCTCCTTGCTGTTGAGCAGATCGGTTTGGACCCATGGCGGCGACAGTTCCAGGACGCGTACCGATGTGTCCTTCAATTTCCAGCGCAGCGACATCGTGTATGAGTGCAGTGCCGCCTTGGTCGAAGAATAAACCGCGCTCACCGCCATCGGCACAAAACCGAGCACCGAAGACACGTTGATCACCGTGGAAGATGGCTGCTTCTCCAGGTGCTCGATCAGCGCGCCAGTCAGACGGATCGGCCCCATCAGGTTGGTGATGATGGTGGTTTGCAGCATTTGCTCGTCAACCGGTGCGGCGACATTGTCGAGGTGCATGACGCCGGCATTATTGATCAGCACATTCAAGGCCGGGAAGTCAGCGATCAGCTTCGCGCTGACAGCCTTGATGCTTTCCGGGCTTTCCATGTCCAGCTCGACGGCCTTCATGCCTGGGTTGGCCGCAGTGACTTCGTCCAGCAGCGCCTTGCGGCGACCGGAGATGATGACCTGGTTATCCAGCTTGTGCAGTGCCTCGGCTAGAGCGCGGCCGATGCCGGAAGTGCCGCCCGTGATAAAGATGGTGTTACCGCTGAGTTTCATGATCTTTCCTTTAATAGTGATGGATGTTTTACAGCAATTAATCAGACTGCTTCTGGGGTTGAGAGTGTGGTTACGCTGGGAAAGCGTCACCGAACATTGGTAGGCCACTCTTCGACTGCTCGCGCGTTGCCTCGTCCTGGATCACATCCCAATGTTCGACAAGAATGCCGTCGACTACGCGCAAGATATCCACCACGACCCACGAGGCTGGAACGCCAAGTCCGGAGAAGCGACCGTGGATCATTACGTGCTCGCCTTCGGCCAAGATCAGGCCAGGCTCGTAGCGCAGCGTGTCAGGCAGAGAGGCGATAAGGTCGAACAGCCCTTCGCGACCTGGTGCAATGTGGGCGCTGTGCTGCAGGTAGTTAGGCGACCACAGTTTTTTGGCTGCCTCATAGTCGCGCTTGTTGAACAGGGTGTCGAAGGCCTCTAGCACGAGAGCCTTGTTGTGTTCGGGAGTAGTCTTGATCATGTCGATTCCTTTGGTGCGTTGGTAAGGCGGCTGCTGAACCAGTAACGGGGTAGTTAGCAAGCAGCTTTTTTGGTGGGCAGAGCCGGCGATATTGCCGCCGGATGCGTAGTCGGGCCGGATGCAGATGCAAGGGAGCGCGTCGTCCGCAATGTCAATAACAAGGACGCTGCGACGAATATAGTGGCGACTAGACCAAGATTCGACACACGGCTGTAAGCCAGCGTGAGTGAGCCGGCACCGGCGCCGAGCGAGAATCCGAGATACATGAATGAGGCGTTGAGCGACAGGGCGATCGACGCCACCTTGACACCGACAATGGCGATTAAGCGGGCCTGTTGCGCGGGATAAAATGCCCAGGCAGCAATTCCCCAAACTATGACCGCAAGAAATACGGGTGCAATTGCGAAAGTTTTTGAAATGAGATGGGCGCTGGCCGACAGTGTCAAGAATGAAGCAATCATCGAGACCAGAGCGGGCAGAATGACGGCTCGGAAACCCAGCTTGTCGTTCCCTATCCCTCCAACTGCGACGCCAATTGCCGCGGAAGCTCCCCAGGTGAAAAGGATCACGCCGATGTGCGCCCCTTGTATCGTCGTCGCCGCTTGAACGAACAAAGCCAGGTAGGTGTACACAGTGTATCCACCCATCGCCCAGAGTGTGGTACCCAGGAGCGCAAGCAAGACTGCCGGTTGCCGCGCGACGCTAATCCGCTCACGCAGGTTTGCGGTCGGGAGTCCAGCTCCGATATTCTCGGGCAGACCAAGACTCAGTCCCGCAACCGCCGCCGCGGCAATCAAGGCGAGACCGGCAAAAGTCATTCGCCATCCGAAAGTATTGGCGACAAAAGTTCCCAAGGGAACGCCAAGCGCAATTGCGACAGTCAATCCGCCGTTGACGATTGCCAACGCGCTTCCACGACGTTCCGGGGCAACTAGTGCCCCTGCGAGTGCATTTGCACTTGGGACGTACACACCTGCAGCGAATGCGAGCAAAATACGCGCGCCCATCAGGGACCAGTAGCCGCTTGCGCTCCAAGCAAGGAGGTTCGCGAGTGCAAATGCGCCCATGGCAATGATGAGTAGCCTGCGCCGGTTGAGGTTGCCAGAAAGGGCCGTCAAGATTGGCGAGCTGATTGCGTACGCAAAGGCGAACGCTGCCACGAGTTGGCCTGCGACGGAGACACTCACCGCCAGGTCTCCTGCGATCGCAGGCAAGATACCCGCGATCATGAACCCCTCGGCACCGACAGCGAAGGTACCCAGTGCCAACCAATAAAGAGGCGCATTACTGATGGCGGTTTGATTTTCGGCTATCATAGGATCTCCAAATAAGATGACCAGTCGTCTTAAAAAAGGCAAAAAAAACACCAGCTACGGTTTCGGTAAGTGCTTGCGCGCTTAGATCAAAATCTTCCGAAACGTTATATTCATGAATACATCAAATGCCTCACGGCTACGCTCGGCTCTCGCCCTCAACGTTGCTCCCTCCCAGGCGTTGAGCAAGAAGCTGGCAAGTGCACGCGCGTCCATATCCTGTCCTATCGAACGGTCGGCTTGCCCGTCAGCGATAGCCGCTTCTATTATTTTGGTCCACTTTCCATAGATCTCCGCCAGTTGGGCCCTGATAAGAGGACTCTGATCCGACAGTTCCGCGCTAAAATTTCCCAATAGGCAACCCTGTTCAAAACCGCGACCAATGATCGTGTCATTGAGCCCCGCGAAATATTGACGCAAGCGCTCCATGGGGGCGATTGATCGATCTTCCAATACATCTCGCAGGTTGCCGTAGTCGCCATAAAACTCAACTATTTCCACACCGAGTGCTTCTTTGCTCTCAAAGTGATTGTAAAAAGATCCCTTTGGCACGCCGGCTTCGGCGGTGATGTCTTGCACGCTACAAGCATTGAAGCCCTTTTCGGAAAGGAGTTTCAGTGCTGCATCGAAGATCTGGTCGCGAGTACTTGGTTTAGGCATGAATCAATAATATGACCGGTCGTCTTGGATGTCAAGTGGACTGTCAATATTTTTTTGCGCCGACCAAAGCGTCAAAGTCTGAGGACACGAGGGTATCGTCCATCACTAGCTTGGTAGAGGTGAAGCCGGAGGTATGTACATGATGGCGAGATTGCAATTTTTGCAGTTCTAATGGCTAATTTTAAATCGACATGCACTTGCCAACGCCGATTGGTGGTGTTTGACAAGTGTGTTGTTAAAGAAAGGTTTGCAATGCGGCCATCGTTCAGTTGACGGAGACCATGGCTGTTATTTGATGGCATTCACTGTGCATTGATGGGACTTTAAGCACTCAAACATCTCGTCTTAAGAGATATCTGATATGTCCTCAGATACCTCTCTTTTGCCAAACGAAAAAGTTAAAGTCGCTGTGCCTTGTGAGTAGCTGAGGGCGCCTTAAATCCACGACTGCGATTCGCACTACAGACAAATTCCTTAGCCGCCGACAATCTCGTGGATCAGCTTGTTCCTGGCCTTAAGTTCGCGCGCCTTTCGCTTTCTTTTTGCGGAGATATCCAATTCCAACTGCTTCGCCAATGAGAACAGGTTGGCCGCACCCCAATGCTCCTTGATTTTTCCGCCATGGACACGCATGACGTCTACACTATCGAACCGAACTTTCTTGCCCGTCGCCTCGGCATCCAGAAATGCTCCCAAATGTGTGCCCTGAAAGGTCGAAAAGCTGGTGACGACGTCGCCCAATGCGACTTGCCAATGCATTTCTACATAAAGATCCGGGAACGCGGCGCGCAGATCAAGATACCAATTCCGTGTCGCGGTCCGGCCAGCCGCATTTCCAGGCTGCGGCGTATGGTCGACAAAGTCCTCGGAAAAGATGTCGTCAAAAGAGTCGAACTTGCCGCTATTTAGCAATTCGTCGATGCTGCGGCGGACTACCGCTTTTGCGGAGTCGCCCGAGACAAAGTTAATCACGCTCATTCTCCTGATCAATTGGCCGATTTCATATCACTGACAACAGTCCGCCGTCGACAAGCAGTGAAATGCCTGTCACGTAACTGGACATATCCGAACCTAGCCAGACCACCGCATCGCCAATTTCCGACGGTTTCCCCAAACGGCGTAAAGGTGTGCGTTGACGGAAACCTTCGGCGGCCTCGGAGATGCCCGGCGCAGTGCGCAGCAAATGCGTGTCTATAGTGCCGGGAGCAACGGAGTTGACCCGTATGCCGTCCGGTCCCAAAGCATCGGCGAGCGCTTTGGCCATCAACACTACTCCGCCTTTACTGGTGGAATAGGCGACCGTCATGCCGGCGCCAACGATGCCGCCCATGCTCGCCATCAGGACGATGCTGCCTGCCTTCGCATTTTTTTTCATCTGCCTTGCCGCGGCCTGAGCGCTGAACAATACGCCATCCAGGTTAACCGCCATCAAGCGACGATATTGGTCTTCTGCGACCTCTGCGCCATCTTCACGCAAGGTAATACCAGCATTGGCGACCATGACGTCGACGCCGCCGAATTCCGCCGCTGCGTCCACCAAGGCATCCACTTCCGCGTGCTTGCTGACGTCGGTACGGACGAAGCGTGCGATAACGCCCAGTGCTTCGATTTCGGTAGTCGTCTGCGTGCCGCCTTCGCGGGGAACCTCGGTGACGTCGGAAACAATCACCGCTTTGGCGCCATGATGCGCGGCCTGGATGGCAATGGCACGCCCTATGCCGCTAGCGGCACCGGTAACGATAACAACTTTATCTTTCAGAAGATTGCTCATTTTGATTTCCTTTTAAGTTCATGATTAAACAATTGGATGCCCTGTATCCAGGCACTACTTGCATTGATTAAAATTCAAATCCACCTATGGTCATGCCACCGTCAATGACCAGCATTTGACCAAATACATAACTGGACAGCGGCGAGCTTAGCCAGACTGCGGCTGCCGCGATTTCGCTGGGTTGTCCACCCCGTTTGGCAGGTATGGCCTTGCGGGCGAGTTCTGCGAAGGCAGGGTTTTGCGCACTATTGGCGATGACCATCGGCGTCTCGGTCCAACCGGGAGCGATGGCATTTATCCGTATGTTGTGAGCTGCGTTTTCCATCGCGGCGACGCGCGTCAATCCATGAACGCCATGTTTGGAAGCGGCGTAGGCACTCATGCCGCCGGGGCCGGTCAGTGCGGCGACTGAAGCCGTATTCACAATGGTCCCGCCGCCGCTGCGCTTTAACAAAGGCAATTCGTATTTCATGGCGAGGAAGACGCTGCGCAGATTGACGCTCAATACCTTGTCGAAGTCGTCAGTCGGGTAGTCCTCAATCCGGTAGGTGCCGCCTGTTATACCGGCATTGTTAAATGCAGCGTCCAGGCGACCCGCCTCTTGGTCAATGCGCTTGATGAATGCGGCGACCTCTGCTTCGACCGAAACATCGACGCGAGCGATGCGGATGCTGCCGGAAGTCTGCCCGGCCAACTCACGCGTTTCGGCCAAGCCTTTCTCATTCAGATCTGCTGCGTACACTATTGCGCCTTGCTGCGCAAACAGTAGAGCGGCTTCCCGGCCTATGCCGGATCCGGCGCCGCTGACCAGTACGGCTTTTCCTTTGAATTCTTCAGACATGATGCTTCTCCTTATTTGGATGCCGCGGAAATTCCGCCGAGTTGCTGCATCAGGGAAAACAGGTTTGCGACACCCCAGTGCTCAGTGATCTTGCCGCTTTGCACACGCATCACATCGACGGTTTCGAAATGGACCTTGCGGCCGGTCGGCGCCACACCCAGGAATTCGCCTTTGTGGGTGCCGTGATAGGTTTTATAGGTTGTGACCCGATCGCCATCCCCGGTTTGCCAGTGGATAATGGCGTGGAAATCTGGAAATGCCGTCCGCAATACCTGATACAAGGCGCGGGCGCCGGCTTTGTCAGGGGTGCAGTTAGGCTGAGGCGTATGGTCCAGGAAGTCATCGGCGAACAGTTCGTCGAACAGGGCAAAATTCCCGCCACCCTGGACTTCATCGGTATTGCGACGGATGACAGCTTTTGCAGCTTCTGTGACAGCGTTATTCATGTTTATTCTCCAGTAGTCAAAAAAATGAATTGCATCTCTATGCCGCCGATGACGCACCGGCGGCACTTTCTTACTCGAAGCGCTTAGCCCAACTTGACCAGATTCACGGCGGGCAATGGGCCGCCAGGGAATTGCTGCAGTTTTCCGCCTATGTCTAGGCCGCCCAGGTCAATGCGGGCGAAGCCGAGGCGATCAATCAATTGGCCAACCGTATCCTTCGCAGCGGCATCGTCCCCAGACATAAAGACCACGCGCTTGCCGCCTGCCTGCGCGGGATCGCTCGCCAGTACCGCGGCCAGTAAGGTGTTGAACGCCTTTACCAGGCGAGCGCCCGGCAGCAAATCGCTGACGACCTGACTGGAATTGCGTCCACCCAATTCGGCCAGGCGATAACCGGGAAGCAGAACAGGATTGGTGGCATCGATCACGATGCGGTTGTTCCAGGATGGAAGGCCAGCCAAGGCGGCTGGCAGGTGAGCCCAATTGACACTGAGGAAGACGATGTCGGCTTCGGCAGCTTCGCGCACAGTACCGGCGCGCGCTTTTGCTCCCAATTGTTCGACAATGCCGGCGAGCGACTCTGGTCCGCGGCTATTGCTGAGCGTGACGGAGATGCCGGCGTTGATCAGTTGCTTTGCGAACGCTTGTCCGATGGCGCCGGCGCCGATGATGCCGACACGTAGATTGTTGCTATTTGATGATATGGTTTGGTTTTCCATGTTGATTCCTTGTAATGGATAAATGTGAGTAAGGTTTGAATCGGTGACAAAATCTGATTCCGGTCAAGGGATCAAGATGGCGGAGCCGGTGATGCGGCGTGCGGCAATGTCCTCGTGCGCCTGCACTACGTCGGCCAATGCATAAGCAGTGGCAGAAACTTCGCCAAATACCTTATTGCGGTGCGCCTCGAACAATTCGCAGCTTGCGGCGTCCAGGCTGTTTCTATCGTTGACGTATTGCGAAGTGCTGGGCTGCACATAGCGGATGGAACGTGCGGGCATCGGAAGCATATCGATCGGTGCCGGCGCACCCGAGGCGCTGCCCACGTGTGCCATGGTGCCGCCGTCGCGCAACGCTGAAACCGACTGCCTAAAAGTGGATTTGCCGACGAATTCATACGCGACGTCAACGCCACGGCCATTCGTGATGGCGGCTACTTTCTGTGCGAACTCAGGGTCGTCATTGAGTAGTACATGCTCTATCCCTTGTTTCTCCACACTGGCGACCTTGGAGGGCGAGCCGACGCTGGCGATGACGGTGGCGCCAAGCGATTTCGCCCAGCTCGCAACCAATGAACCCACACCGCCGGCAGCACCTTGAACCAGCACGTATTCGCCTGGTTGCACGATATGAACTTTCTTCAGCAGCATCCAGGCGGTGAGGCCCTTCGTCACCAGTGCAGCCGCTGTGCGGGTGGAAATGTCTTTGGGAAGTTTGATCAGGACATCGGCGGCGATCAGTCTGACGTCGGAATAGGCGCCGAATGAGAAGAAGTAGGCAACGCGATCACCAACTTGCAGGTTTTCGACACCTGGGCCGATAGCTTCGATGACACCGGCGCCTTCAACACCCATATCAAACGGCAGAGAGACGCCGAAGGTGCCGTTGCGAAACATGGTGTCGACAAAATTGAGGCCGACAGCATCATGCCGCAGGCGGACTTGTCCAAAACCAGGAGCGCCGATAGCGGAGGGAAGGGATTCGTAACGCAGCGCATTGGGGGCGCCTTGTTCGTAGATGCGAACGCGATGTTGAGTCATGACTTTCTCCTTGAATGTGGGACGAAATCAGGTTTTATTCTGGTTTCGCATCAGGCCGGCGAGGCAGTTTGCTTCGCTTTCAAGCTTTGATGAGCTCAGTATATAGTCGCTATAAACGGTGATAAATGATCTTATAAATGCATCAGTATTCCCAATTTGGTGATAATTTATTTTGGTGCGATATCAAATGTCCAATGGATATTAAAGAAAACTCCATTGGATTATTAGCTGGCATAATTGGCTTTATTTCATCCAAATACGAGGGCAATCGATGCTCGACCTGAATGAAGTCTCTATGTTTGTGGAGGTAGTCCGGGCCGGCAGTTTTGCGGAGGCGGCTCGCCGGCTGGGTATGCCGTCCAACTCGATCAGCCGGCGAGTGCAGCAATTGGAAGCTGAACTCGGCGCGCGGCTTTTGCAGCGTTCCACTCGCAAACTCTCGTTGACCTCTGCCGGGAAGACGCTCTACGAGCGCTGTGCGGACCCCATTGCTGCAGTGAGTCAGGCGGGACGGGCAATCATCGATGGGAAAGGTGTGCCGCAAGGAGTCATCAGGATTACGGCACCGGCAAACTTCTTTGATTTTTTTTCGATGGCATGGATAAAGGAATTTCTGCACGACTTTGCTCTGGTGAAACTTGAATTTGTATTGAGCGACGCCAATGTGGATATGGTGGAGGAAAGTATCGATGTGGCTTTTCGTGACGTCGCAAAGTCCAGCAGCCTTTCCAAGCTGCCGCTCTTTCCGCCTCATTCCGGACTCGTCGCCAGTCCATCCTATTTAGCGGCCCAGGGTACTCCGGCTTCGCCGCAGGATCTTGCCCGCCATGATTGCCTTCCCTTGATGAAGCGCACTGGGGCTTCCGTGTGGCGGTTGTCCGGCCCAGACGGAATCTCAGAAGTGACTGTGACCGGCAGGTTCAAGGCAAATACGGCCGGCGCTGCGCTGGAAGCGGCAATAGCTGGACTTGGCATCACCTTGCTGCCTTCGATATTGACGTTGCCGCATACACGCTCGGGTCGTCTGGTGCCAGTCCTTCCAGAATATTGCCGCGACGACGGCGGTTTAAGCGGCGGCTTGTATGCAGTGCTGCCAAGCCGCCAGCAGGTGCCCGCTGCCGTATCGGCGTTTGTCGCGTTTGCGACCGGCAAGTTAGCTTCGACCGATGTAAGGCCCTAAGCCAACTGGAAAATTGCTTGATTGATCGCAAATTTGGACGAGTCTCGCTCGTAGATGCCATCTATACAAGAGCGCCGGCCAGCTTTAAGCTTTGTTTGCGTTCTGAGTAGAACTCATTTCATAAATAGCAGCGAGTGCGAACGGATCTATTTGGGATGCAGTGCAAGGCGCGTCGCGACGCAAAGGGTGGTCCCTTTGCTAGCGGCGCAACGATGCAATGCGCCCAAATAGATCGTTCCCGGAGGGTTAGCCCCAGAAAGGGCGGGGGACGGGGCCGCCGAGGTTGCGTTGTACTCGTTGTGAATAGCTCGCTATTCACTGCCTCGCACGCCTTGCCAGCGCCTTTTCTGGGCGCCCGGCGTAGGGGGCTAACGCATCTCACTGGTATTTATGAAATGAGTTCTAAAAATTGTGGCGCACGCAAGCTTTCCAAGCGAATTCAACAAGGAGATCTTCATGTCTAAAGTTCTGGTCTTGTATTACTCGTCTTACGGTCATATTGAAACGATGGCAAGCGCGATAGCTGAAGGTGCTCGTGCCGCAGGCGCGAGTGTCGAGGTAAAACGCGTTCCTGAAACAGTGCCGAAAGAGATTGCGGAGGGAGCGCATTTCAAGCTGGCTCAAGGTGCTCCCATCGCGACGATCGACGAACTTCCTAATTACGATGCGATCATTGTCGGTGCTCCAACCCGATTCGGGCGTATGCCTTCACAGATGGCCGCCTTCCTGGATCAAGCCGGCGGACTATGGATGCGCGGCGCATTGCATGGCAAAGTAGGCGGGGCATTTACGTCAACGGCGACGCAGCATGGCGGCCAGGAAGTAACCTTGTTCTCCATCATTGCCAACCTGATGCACTTTGGGATGACTATCGTCGGTCTGCCATACAGCCATCAGGGGCAAATGACTCTGGATGAAATTGTCGGCGGTAGCCCCTATGGCGCGACCACGATTGCCGGTGGCCAGGGCCAACGACAGCCTAGCGAAATTGAATTACAAGGTGCGCGCCATCAAGGCGAGCTGATTGCAAAAACAGCCAATAAACTATTTGGCTGACAGGGACGCGAGTCAAAGAACTTGAACGGCACTGCAAACGATTTGCCCCGGCCGCTGAGGTGCCGGGGCATCTTCATCATTTCAGAGGATTACGCTGCGCGTTGTACCGGGTTTTGGGCTGCGTGTATCGAGGCTGAAGGCGCCTGCGCCAAATGCCACCACTTGCAATAAACCGCCTGCCATCGCCAGATTTTTCAGGAAATGGATCATTTGATTCTGATCGCCGAGCGCATGGTGGAAGATAACCCCGGTGACAACAGAAAAGATCGCCAGTACCAGCGCAGTCAAGCGGGTTTTATAGCCCAGCGCCAGCAACACGCCGCCGCCAAGTTCGGTGACTACCGCCAGGATGAATCCCAATGTTGCAAATGGCAGACCCATAGCCGCGATATAGCCGATAGTCATTGCCGGTGCCGCCAGTTTGCCCATGCCGCTCAAGACGAAGATTGCCGACATCAACAGACGGCCGATGACTGGGATGGAGGATGGTGTTTTAAATGTGTTTGTCATGATAGCTCCTAAGTTTGAAATAAGTGAAATTGAAAATATGCCCTGTTTTTGTTCAACGGCTGCACTGCCGGGCCGACGATGCAGCCGTAAAAATTACAATTGCCCGGCCGCTTTCAGCTTCGCACCGATGCGTTGAATTTCCGCTTCGCCCCGTTCCAGCGCCTGCCGGCTGGTGTGTACCGAGTAGTAGCCCATCACCAGTTCATGCGGGTGCTTGACGGCAGAGCCTATGACAAACTCCGTGTCGCCCTCTGCCACAAAT
>DATHMC010000223.1:0-3076 GCA_035487495.1 Undibacterium sp. | reverse complement strand
GATTTCAGCTTAACTCAAGAACAGAAGCAGTTTGCGGAAGCGGTACGCCGCTGGGTAGAGAAGGATTACAACTTCGAACATCGCAAGAAGATCGTCGAATCCCCGGCCGGCGTCTCCGATACGGCATGGGCCGCATTGGCGGAACTGGGCGCCACTGCGCTGCCCATCCCGGAAGACCAGGGCGGCTTCAACGGTTCTGCTATCGATATGATGGTGGTCATGCAGGAACTGGGGCGCGGCATTGTGATCGAGCCGTATTTTGCGACAGTGCTGGGCGCAGAGTTCCTGAAAAAAACCGGCGGCCACCATGGCGTGCTGGAACAGGTGGCCAGCGGCGAAGTGAAACTGGCGACCGCCCTGTCCGAAAAGCAATCACGCCATGATCTGTTCGATATCGCCACTACCGCAACCAGGAATTCCGACGGCTATGTGCTGAACGGCACCAAGACCGTGGTACTGCACGGCGCGCAGGCTGACAAGCTGATCGTATCCGCCCGCAGCAGCGGCGCGCAACGCGATACCGACGGCATCAGCCTGTTTATCGTCGATGCAGATACCGCCGGCCTGAGCCGCCGCGACTATCGCACCATCGATTGCCAGCGTGCTGCGGACATCAGCTTTAACAACGTGCAAGTGCCTGCCGGCGCCTTGCTGGGCGGAGAAGGCGCAGGATGGGGCACGATTGATGCGGTATCCGACTATGGCGTGACCTTGCTGTGCGCAGAAGCGGTCGGCCTGATGGAAGCCATTACCGGCGCCACCCTGGAATACCTGAAAACCCGCCAGCAATTCGGCGTGCCTATCGGCAAATTCCAGGTGCTGCAACACCGGATGGCGGAAATGTTCATGGAAATGGAACAGGCCCGCTCGATGGCAACCCTGGCAGCGGTCAAGGTATCCTCCCCCGACGTCGAAGAACGCCGCCGCACCGTATCCGCAGCCAAGGCCCGCGTCGGCCAGGCAGCGCGCTACGTCGGCCAGCAAGCGGTGCAACTGCACGGCGGCATGGGCGTGACCAATGAACTGCCGGCAGCCCATATGTTCAAACGTTTGACGATGATAGAAGTCACGCTGGGCGATACCGACCACCACCTGGCGCGCTTCATCGCGCAGCCCGGCTTCAAGCAGGCAGCTTAAGCTTGTGATTGAAGCCCCCTCTTCGGCATGCCGAAGAGGGGAACCGCACTCCGTAGGGTGCGGCACATAGTGCCCACGCTGTCGCAGCAGCTATGTTGCATCTATGACCGCGTGGGCAGAAAACTGCCCACCCTACCCTGTACTTCATCCAAATGACGACCAGGAGCAGCAATGACAGCAAAATCCTATAAATGGTATTTCGAAGATTTCGTCCCAGGCAATGTGATCCAGCTCGGCACGCGCTCCGTCACTGAAGAAGAGATACTTTCGTTTGCACGCCAGTTCGATCCGCAACCCTTCCACGTCGACAAGGACGCCGCAGCGGCCTCCATCTTCGGCGGCCTGATCGCCAGCGGCTGGCATACCTGCAGCATGATGATGCGGCTGGTGGTGGATGGCTTCATCAAAGACTCTGCCAGCATGGGCTCGCCCGGCGTAGAAGAAATACGCTGGATCTTGCCGGTGCGCCCCGGCGATACGCTGACCATGTCGATAGAGACGCTGGAGAGCACCCCCTCCAAATCCAAGCCGGATCGCGGCGTCACGCTGTCCATGTGGCGCGCCTTCAACCAGAACGGGGAACTGGTCGCCACCATCAAGGGCAAGGGCATGTTCGGCCGGCGCCCTGCCAACTAATTCCTACTTCAAATACCAACCCAAGCAGTCCAACCTAACACGGGTAAACCTATGCGTGAAATACACAGTTTGGAAGAATTGAAATCCCTGATCGGCCAGCAAGTGGCCGTGTCCGACTGGGTGGCGGTTACCCAGGAAAGAATCAACATGTTCGCCGAGGCAACCGGCGATCTGCAATGGATACATATCGATGTAGAACGCAGCAAGCGCGAATCCCCTTTCGGCGGCCCTATCGCGCACGGCTTCCTGACGCTGTCGCTGCTGCCCATGCTGATGGCCAATGCGATCCACCTGAGCGACGTCAAAATGGGCGTCAACTACGGCCTGAACAAGGTGCGCTTTACGGCACCGGTGCCGGCCGGCAGCAGGGTAAGGGCAAAGTTGAAACTGCTGGATGTGGAAGACATCGCCGGCGGTGCGCAGATGACCTGGGAAGTGACGATAGAACGCGAAGGCGAGGACAAACCGGCTTGCGTGGCGGAATCCATTTCGCGCAGGTATTAAAAATATTATAAAGCTGTAGCGCCTCCAAATCGCGTCATTGCTTGCCCTGATAGTAATGATGCGATTTTTTTAGTCCACCGCCGTGCCGCTCTTGGCGACATACGGCGGCTTGCCTTCCACGCCGCGCATCACGTCGATGAATACCGCCTCCACATGAGGTGCCGCGCGCAGCATCTTCTCCAGCGCGGCAGATTGCGATGGGTCCGCCATGCAGCCCTCCACCCAGACGAATTTTCTTTTCACGGTAATCCACAGGCTGGAATCGCCGAACGCCGCGCCGTCGCCAAAACTTTGCCGGACCGCGCCGGCGATATCCTGGTCATACATATACGCATTCGGCTTTTCGCATTTTCCGCTCAGCCAGCAAGTAGTGCCGCGCTCTACCCTGGAATGTTCTTCCTGTTTGATATCGGCTTCCGCCATCATCGGCCCCAGCGGAACCGGGCACGCGGGCAATGCCCTGCTGAGCTGGATAAAGGGATCGTTAAACCAGTTTTTCAACACCGGCGGGCCTGCGCACCAGGCGAACACGGGCCAAACCAAAGCGACGGCCGCTACCAGCTTTTTCCAGGACATGCTGATTCTCCGCCAGCCTGCTACAGGTCAATAGAAGCGCACCGCATAGATCGGCGGCAGATTGGAAGAGATTTCCTGCCACCGGTCGCCGCCGTTTTCCGATACCCACAAACTGCCGGTGGTAGACGCCATCAGCAAGGTATTGCCGTCATCCGACACGGCCAGGCCATGCCGGTAGATCAGGTCATAGCAATGCTGCTGCGGCAGACCCTCGCGCAAAGCC
>DATHMC010000222.1:0-7059 GCA_035487495.1 Undibacterium sp. | reverse complement strand
GTTGTAGCGGATTTCCGTCTTCGCTGCATCCAGCACCAGGCTGGCCTGCTTGAAGTAGGTCATGGCGTTGGCTTCGATCTGCTCCCTGGTCAGCGGCGGCCGTGTTGCATTGCGGCCGGACGGGTCGCCTATCATCGATGTGAAATCGCCAATCAGGAAGATCACGGTATGGCCCAGGTCTTGCAACTGGCGCATCTTGTTCAGCACAACGGTATGTCCAAGGTGCAAATCCGGCGCCGTCGGGTCCAGGCCCAGCTTGATGCGCAGGGGCTTGCCGCTTTGTTCACTGCGCGCCAGTTTTTGTGCAAATTCGGACTCTATCAGCAACTCGTCCACGCCGCGTTTTGCCACTGCCAAAGCATGTTGCACTGCGTCGGATAAGGGGGGAGATGCGGGTGCCGATAGCTTGTTGTCTAGCGTTTTTGCAATGGTCTGTGGAGTCGTCTGTTCAGGGGTCATAATCATCTAAAACTTATTTTGTAACACCGCTGGTCGAATCCTTTTCCGGAATCCATAATCAGCGCTTTGCAATAGCTCGTGTTTGTAATAAACTTGCCGCTTATTTTGGCAGCCGGACTGGTCCAGGCTGACGAAATAAATCGATAAAAACAGTCAATTTTAACTTATTGCATGCGTCCATCAGATAAATTCATTCGTTTAGCTTCTGGCAGCAGGCTGTTGTTCGGAACCACGCGCACATCGCGCCTTGTATCGCTTTCCGCGTTATTTCTTGCAATTTGTGCATTTGGTGCCGTCGCTGTTGCCCCCATGGCTCCCGACGCTTCCGACCTGCCTGTCAAAAGAATCACCCAGCAACTGGACCTGCCCAAGCTGGATGAACAGGTAGCCGCCCTGGAAAATGCCGAGCAGCACTTTGTCAGCCAGGAGAAGGTTTTGCGCGGCGACAGCCTCGGCGCGCTGTTGATACGCCTTGGCGTAGATGACAACGATGCTACCAATTTCATCAAGTCAGACCCCATCGCCCGTAATGTGATGCAGGTCAAGGCCGGTAAATCCGTGCGCGCCCAGACCAACGACGAAGGCGAACTGGAGTGGCTGCAGGCGACCCTGATGTCGAATAACGACAAGCCTGCCCGCAATATCCTGATCAGCCGTGATAAAGACGGCAAGCTGGTGGCAACAGATTCCGTTGCAAAATTGGAAAGGCGCGTGGAGATGGCCTCCGGCACCATTTCCTCGTCGCTGTTTGCCGCCACCGACGAAGCCAATATTCCTGACAATATCTCCACGCAGATCGTCGACATGTTTTCCACCAGCGTGGATTTTGCCTCCGACTTGCGCAAGGGCGATCATTTCAATGTCGTTTATGAAACTTTTTACCAGGATGGCGAATTGGTCAAGACCGGCCGTGTCCTGGCCGGTGAGTTCAATAATGCCGGCAAGCTGTACCAATCCGTGTGGTTTGACGAATCCGGCACCGACCACGGCGGCTACTACACCTTTGATGGCAAGTCGCTGAAAAAGGCTTTCCTGAAGTCGCCGATAGAATTTACCCGTATCTCTTCCGGCTTCTCGATGCGCATCCATCCTATTTCAGGTCAATGGAAGGCGCATAAGGGCGTGGACTTTGCCGCTGTGACCGGCACCCCTATCCGCGCCGCCGGCGATGGCGTCGTGGATTTTTCGGGCACGCAGAACGGTTACGGCAATGTCGTCGTCCTCAAGCACTGGAATAACTATAGTACGGCATATGCCCATATGAGCCGCTTTGCCGCCGGCATCCATAAAGGCAGCAAGGTCAGCCAGGGCGATGTGATCGGCTATGTGGGTTCCACGGGCTGGGCCACCGGGCCGCATCTGCACTACGAGTTCCGCGTCAATAACGAACCGCGCGATCCTTTGTCCATCAACATCCCGAACGCGCCGCCGCTGGCCGCTAACGAGATGGCGCGCTTCGAGGGCGTCGCCGGCGATATGGCGCACCGCTTCGCATTGCTGCGGCCCGACCCGGCGCTGAACGCAAACGTGAGACTGGCGTCCAGGTAAAACAAGTTAAAATGGGCCGAACAAATGTTCGGCCTTTTTTTTTGCTTCCGGTTTTGCCCTACAAAAAAATGAATCCATCTTCTAACCTGTATATCGGCCTGATGTCCGGCACCAGTCTGGACGGCGTGGACGGCGTGCTGGTCGCGCTGCCCGATGCCGGCAACGTTCATGCCGGGATGCAGATGCTGACCAGCGCGTATGCCCCTTTTTCAACTGAGTTGCGTGAGCAGTTGATGGCCTTGCAGCAACCGGGCGGCAATGAAATTCATCTGGAAGCGCTGGCCGCCAATGCGCTGGCGGAAAACTATGCCGCGTGCGTAGCCTCCTTGCTGCAGAAAATCCCGGCGGCAGAAGTCCGGGCCCTAGGCGTGCACGGCCAGACCATCCGGCACCGGCCGGAGCTCGGTTATACCCGCCAGACCAATAATCCTGCGCTGCTGGCCGAACTGACCGGCATCGACGTCGTCGCCGATATGCGCAGCCGCGATATCGCGGCGGGCGGGCAGGGCGCGCCGCTGGTGCCGGCTTTCCACCGCGCGGTATTTGGCGCTCCCGCGGCTTGCCGCGTGGTCGTGAATATAGGCGGCATAGGCAATATCAGCGTGCTGCGCGCGGACGGCACGACCACCGGCTTTGACACCGGGCCGGGCAATGTATTGATGGACGCATGGATAGCGCAACACCAAGGCAAGGCGTATGACGACAATGGCAGCTGGGCCCGCCAGGGGCAGGTAATTCCAGCGCTGCTGGACGCGCTGTGCGATGAGCCGTACTTGCATCAGACACCGCCCAAGAGCACCGGCCGCGACTTGTTCCGGCCGGACTGGATGGCAGATAAGTTACAGGCCTTTGCAGACGCCGCTGCGGTCGACGTGCAGGCCACGCTGTGCGCCTTTACCGCAGCAACGATCGCCGCCGACATCGCGCGGCATGCGGCGGATGCCGACAGCGTGTATGTCTGCGGCGGCGGCGCCTACAACGCCTGCTTGCTCGACATGCTGGGCCGGCAACTGGCGCAGCGCGGCTGCAATGCAAGGGTCACGACCACCGAGGAGCTGGGCGTCTCGCCGAACCATGTGGAGGCGCTCGCATTTGCGTGGCTGGCGCAAAGATTTACGCACAGGCTGGCCGGTAACCTGCCCGAGGTGACCGGCGCCCGGGGCTTGCGGATACTGGGTGCCTTATATCCGGCATGAAGCATCCGACATAGAGCCTTTGGGGCCGGGTACCGGCCTTGTATACAATAGCGTTTTGAGCCGTTCTCAGGTATCCGCATGACCCAACTTATCTATATCGCCGACCCCATGTGCTCCTGGTGCTATGGTTTTGGCCCCGAACTGGAAGCCTTGCTCGCAGCCGTGCCGGAGGCGCAAATGGACATCATCGTGGGCGGCTTGCGCGCCTACACGACCGAAGCGATGGACGACGCCCAGAAGGCGACGATACTCGGCCACTGGCAGCACGTCGCCGCAGCCAGCGGGCTGCCGTTTTCCAGGGCGGGCATGGCGCAAGCCGGCTTCATCTACGACACCGAGCCGGCCTGCCGCGCAGTCGTCACGTCACGCATTCTGGCCGACGATTTGCCGCCGCGCGCCAAGCTGGCGGTATTTCGCGCGATACAGCATGCCTTTTATGCGGAAGGCCGGGATGTGACCAGGACCGATGTCTTGTCCGAGGTCTGCGTCACGGCGTTGAACCTGGCCAGCGGCGGCGGATATGATATTGAAAGCTTTCAGGAAACCATGACGGCCTATCCGACGTCGGTAGAAACGCGCGCGGATTTCGAGCAGACCCAGCGCTGGGGCATACGCGGTTTTCCGGCGCTGCTGCTGGTGCATGAAGGCGCACTGCATATGATCGCCTCCGGCTATGCCAAGACAGCCGACCTGCTGGAATCTTTGCGGCAGGTACAACAAAGCTGAATTAAGTATTTGCCACCGCAAGGGGGCTCTTATAGAATCAATGTCGAGGCATCAGCTTCAACGTCGCTCGGACGGTTCCGGGCGCTTACGTACAATTGATTATGACAAACTCTACTACTCCGCCGGGCCGGGGTTATACCTTCTCGCGTATCAACCGCCTCCCTCCCTACGTTTTCAATATCACCGCCGAGCTGAAGATGGCGGCGCGCCGTCGCGGCGAAGACATCATCGATATGTCGATGGGCAATCCCGACGGCGCCACGCCAGCGCACATCGTTGACAAGCTGGTGGAAGTCGCGAAACGCCCCGACACCCACGGCTACTCGGCATCCAAGGGCATACCGCGGCTGCGGCGCGCGATTGCGCACTGGTACAAGTCGCGCTACGACGTCGATTTCGATCCCGACTCCGAAGCCATCGTCACGATAGGTTCCAAGGAGGGCTTGGCGCACCTGATGCTGGCCACGCTGGACAAGGGCGATACGGTGCTGGTGCCCAATCCCAGCTACCCTATCCACATCTACGGCGCGGTGATCGCCGGCGCCGACATACGCTCGATACGCATGAGCCCCGGCGTCGATTTCTTTGCCGAGCTGGAGCGCGCGATACGCGAAAGCTATCCCAAGCCGAAGATGATGATCTTCGGTTTTCCTTCTAACCCGACCGCGCAGTGCGTGGAGCTGGATTTTTTTGAGCGGGTGGTGCAGCTGGCCAGGGAAAACAACATCCTCGTCGTGCATGACCTGGCGTATGCCGACATCGTCTATGACGGCTGGAAGGCGCCATCCATTATGCAGGTGCCGGGCGCGCGCGAAGTGGCGGTGGAATTTTTTACGCTGTCCAAGAGCTATAACATGGCGGGCTGGCGCATCGGCTTCATGGTCGGCAACAAGGAGCTAGTCGTCGCGCTGGCGCGTATCAAGAGCTATCATGACTACGGCAGTTTTACGCCGGTGCAGGTGGCCGCAATTGCCGCGCTGGAAGGCGACCAGAGCTGCGTCAATGAAATCCGAGACAAATACCAGCGCCGCCGCGACGTGCTGGTGAAGGGCTTGCATGAGTTGGGCTGGATGGTGGATAACCCCAAGGCTTCCATGTATATCTGGGCCCATATCCCGCCAGCCTATCGCCACCTGGGCTCGCTGGAATTTGCCAAGCAGGTGCTGGAAAAAGCCAGGCTCTGCGTTTCTCCCGGCATAGGCTTTGGCGAATATGGCGATGAATACGTGCGTTTTGCGCTGATAGAAAACGAGGCCAGGATACGGCAGGCCCTGCGTGGGATCAAGACCATGTTCAAGGAAGACAAGCTGATCAGATAGCCTGTTCGTCGAATGGCGATATCCGGATTTTTTGCTGCGGCAGGAAATCCGGGCTAAGGTGCCGTTGCTGGGTTGCTGCCTAGCGGCTTATCTGGCGTAGGCCCCGGTGGCGCCATAATTTCTGGGCTTGCCATGTTTACGTGAGACTTTGCCTTTTTCATCGTTGCCGCGCGGACTCGACTCGTAATCCCGGTCTTCCCCATGCTGTTTCCTGATGGGTACATAGTGTGCGGTAAACGCAGCTTCGTCATTGACCAGCCTTTGGTGCAACAGATTTTTCATGATCTGGATCCGGCGTATTTCTCGTGATAGGGCTTTCATGATAGGTTTGGCAAATCTCTTCCGAAACCGGAAAATTTCGCTTTTCGTTGTAGGATTAGTCCGATGTGAACGCGTGCCGGATTCATAATTTTTTGATTCCATGTAATATTACTTTTCGTGCTGGCAAGCAAAGCCGATTCCCCCCCGGCTTTCCCAGCGTCCCTTCACCGGTGGTACTAACGACGGTTCGAGCTATGAAAAGAATAATCCTGCCCTGCATATTTGCAACGATGGCGCTGGCCCTGCCGCACGCGTTTGCAGCCGATGCTGCCGCCCCGGTGCCGGCGATCGACGTGCTGACCAAATCCTTGCTGGAGAAGCAAAAGGCCCTGACTGCGCTCAGGCATCAATACACCTATACCGAACATGAAATTCAGCGCGAGCGAAATGCCGACGGGAAAATCACGCGTGAAGATAAATTTGACTATGAAATACACTACGTGAAAGATCACAGCATCAATCGCATCTTGAAGAAGAACGACGCTGCATTGAGCGCTGATGAACAGGCCAGCGAAGATGCGCGGGTGCAGAAGCAGATCAGCGATGCAGGCCACACGCCGGCTGCGGCCAGCACGGTGGAGAATGTCTTGAATGCGACCAAGATCACCGACGTTAAACGGCTTACCTACAAGAACGTAAAAGCGCTGGTCCTGGAATTCGAGCCGCTGGACGGCTATGTGCCGAAAGACAAGGCCGAGCAGTTGTTTTCCCATTTGTCGGGCAAGATGATCGTGGACGAAGAAAGCGGCGACATGATGCACATCGACGCCAAAGTCGCCACTGCGATGAAGGTATTGGGCGGCATTGCCGGCGAGCTCGATGTAGGTTCATCGCTGCTGATAGACACGACGCTGGTCAACAACGAAGTGCGTATTGCCGCTGCCGAGAAACGCAGGATACTGGCGCGCAAGCTGCTGGTGAAAACGGATACCGAATACGAACTCAGCTATGCCAATTACAAGAAAACGGGAATGGAAAACTGAAACCGCACGGTCAGTGCGCTGGCTCGGGCCCTGGGCATAAGAGACGGCCAGTGTCGGAAAAAACGGCGGCCTGCCCGGTAGCAGCCGATCCTCCCACTCCCATGTCTACATGCCGTTCTGGAAGGTCTCCAGCATCCAGGCGATGAAGCTTGCTACTTCAGGCCGCATGCTGGGCTGGGCTTCGTGCGCCAGGTAATAGGCATGCGGCGGCGTGGCGAGCTGCACATCGAACAAGCGCACCACTTCTCCCTTGTCTATCATCTCTTGCGCGAAATGGCGGCGGGTCAGGCCGACGCCGTGTCCGTGCTTCACCGCTTCCAGCAACAGGCCCAGGTCATCCAGCCGCAATCCGCTGGTTGGCTCCGGCCAGTCCAGTCCGGCCACCTCAAACCAGGGCTGCCACGGTTCCAATGCCGACCGCAATAGCTTTGCATGCTGCAGATCGGCCGGGATCCGGATGGACGGAATGGTTTTCAGGTAGGCCGGGCTGGCAACCGCGAAGGCGGG
>DATHMC010000221.1:0-11955 GCA_035487495.1 Undibacterium sp. | reverse complement strand
CCCTATCGGCGGCGCCGATATGCCGGTGGTGGTGTCGATGCTGAACAGCTATTCCGGCTGGGCGGCTGCGGGCATAGGCTTTTCGCTGAATAACTCGATGCTGATCATTGCCGGTTCGCTGGTCGGCTCCAGCGGTGCAATCCTGTCCTACATCATGTGCAAGGCGATGAACCGCTCCTTCTTCAATGTCTTGCTGGGCGGTTTCGGCGGTGCGCCAACCGAAGCCGCTGCAGGCGGGCAAGCCCAGCGCAACGTTAAATCCGGCTCTGCCGACGACGTCGCTTTCTTGCTGGGCAATGCGGAAACCGTCATCATCGTGCCCGGCTACGGCCTGGCGGTGGCGCGCGCGCAGCATGCATTGAAAGAGCTGACCGAAAAGCTGACGCACAAGGGCATCACCGTCAAATACGCGATCCACCCGGTGGCAGGCCGCATGCCGGGCCACATGAACGTATTGCTGGCCGAGGCGGAAGTGCCGTATGACCAGGTATTCGAGATGGAAGACATCAACAGCGAATTCGGCCAAGCCGACGTGGTGCTGGTGCTGGGCGCAAATGACGTGGTCAATCCTGCCGCCAAGGATCCGAAATCGCCGATTGCCGGCATGCCCATCCTGGAAGCCTACAAGGCCAAGACCATCGTGGTGAACAAGCGTTCCATGGCATCCGGTTATGCGGGCCTGGATAATGAATTGTTCTACATGGATAAGACGATGATGGTGTTCGGCGATGCCAAGAAAGTGATTGAAGACATGGTGAAGGCGGTGGATTAATTCCTGCTGCCGGACCTCAAGAAAAAGCCACATGCGGACATGTGGCTTTTTTTATTTTGGCTAGGCCAGTTGCGCAAATGCCTTGCGCGCTTCCGCGATGGTCGTTTCAATCACCGCATCATCATGCTGCGCCGACACAAAGCCGGCTTCAAACGCCGACGGCGCCAGATACACGCCCACATCCAGCATCAGATGGAAGAAGCGATTGAATTTTTCCTTGTCGGACTGCATCACCGCCGCATAGCTGTTCGGTACTTCGGCCGCAAAATACAGGCCGAACATGCCGCCCTGAGAGTCGGCGCAGAACGTGACGCCGGCTGCGGCCGCCGCGGCGTTCAGACCGTGTACCAGCTTGCCGGTTTGCCCACTCAGGTGTTCGTAAAAACCGGGCTGCTGTATCAGTTTCAAGGTGCTGAGGCCGGCCGCGACGGCGACTGGATTGCCGGACAAGGTGCCGGCCTGGTACACGCCGCCTAGCGGGGCCATATGCTTCATCAGATCGGCGCGGCCGCCGAAGGCCGCCACCGGCAGGCCGCCGCCGATGACCTTGCCCAGGGCCGTGATATCGGGCTGTATGCCATATAGGGCCTGGGCGCCGCCCAGCCCCACGCGGAAGCCGCACATCACTTCGTCGAAAATCAGGACGCTGCCGTGCTGGGTGCACAGGCGGCGCATGGTTTGCAGGAATTCCTGCGTGGGCTTGATCAGGTTCATATTGCCGGCGACCGGCTCGACGATCACGCAGGCGATTTCCTTGCCCATGGACTGGAAAGCGTCTTCCAGTTGTTGCGCGTTGTTATAGTCCAGCACCAGCGTATGCTTGGTGAAGTCTGCCGGCACGCCGGCCGAGGTAGGGTTGCCGAAGGTCAGCAAACCGCTGCCGGCCTTGACCAGCAGGGAGTCGGCGTGGCCGTGGTAGCAGCCTTCAAACTTGATGATCTTGTCGCGGCCGGTGGCGCCGCGCGCCAGGCGCAGCGCGCTCATCGTGGCTTCGGTGCCGCTGGATACCAGGCGGACCTGCTCTATCGACGGCACCAGGCGGCAGATTTCTTCCGCCATTTCTATCTCGCCTTCGGTCGGCGCGCCAAAGCTGAGGCCGCGGGCGGCGGCTTCCTGCACGGCCTTGACCACGACGGGGTGGGCATGGCCGACGATGGCCGGGCCCCACGAGCCGATATAGTCGATATAGCGGCGCTCTTCCGCATCCCAGAAGTAAGGGCCTTCTGCGCGCCTGATAAAGCGCGGCGTGCCGCCTACCGAGCGGAATGCCCGCACCGGTGAATTAACGCCGCCGGGAGTGGTTTTTTGAGCGCGTTGGAAAAGGCTGTCGTTGAGATCGGTCATGGTTAAATAGGGATGAAAAGAGATGGCCAGTATCGTGGAAAAGCAGGGCCATCATGGTCAAAATGGAAAATTATTCCGGCTCTTTCGCCCAGAAATTGCGGTCGGGAATCAGTTTTCCCATACCCAGCCTCTGCGCGTGGTTAATCGCCGCTACCGTGAATTCCTGGGCTTCGAGCACCGCTTCCGGTATCTCCAGGCCGTTTGCCAGCAATGCCGCGATGCTGGCCGACAGGGTATTGCCTGCTCCTACATGCAGGCCAGGGATGCGTTGCCAGTGGTCGTTGCGCACCACGCCGGATTCATTAAATAGCGTATTGGCAACATCATTGCCTTCCGCCGGGGTGCCGGTGACGAACACATATTCGCAACCGGAATCGATCAGGTACATCACGTCGGCCACCATATCTTCTTCGTTGGGGCCTTCTTTCCAGGTTTCGGCCAGCCGCGACAGTTCTACCGCCGAAATCAGCAGCAACGTGGCTTGCGGGATCAGCAGTTCGCGTATTGCCAGCAGGATATCTTCAGAATCCGGCCCCTGATCAGGGATAGACGAGCTGAAAGGATCCAATACCAGCGGCAGGTCGGGGTAGTCGGACACGATTTCCGCGATGGCGGTGGCGTTTTCAACGCTGGCAATCTGGCCTATCTTGAAAGCGACGACGGGCATGTCTTCCAGGATGGTGCGCGCCTGATCCACGACCAGGTCGGCTTCCAGCGGATGGACATCGTCCACCTGCGAGGTATCGCCGACCAGGATGCAGGTAGTGACCGGCAATCCGTGACAACCCATGGCTGTAAAAGAGGCCAGATCGGCTTGTATGCCTATGGAGCCGACCGGATCCGATGCGCCGAATGACAGGATTAGTGGAGAAATTTGGTTTTGCACGTTGGGTAGATTAATATAGCTGCCTTTGTGGTGGTCTTGCAAAACGGCTGCGGCATTTGATGCTTGCAGGATGGATTTGCGGAGCGCCTTGTATTTTACTTGATTGAAGGGCTTTAGTCGTGAGTGATAAGGAAACAACAATTGTGGAATTCAAAACCTGGATGTGCCTGATCTGCGGATGGGTATATGACGAGGAGCAGGGCTTGCCGGATGAGGGCATCCCCGCCGGCACCTTGTGGGCCGATGTGCCGATGAACTGGACCTGCCCCGAGTGCGGCGCGCGCAAGGAAGATTTTGAGATGGTTGCCATCTAATTGATATTGCTGCTTAAAAAATCTATAAAAGAAGCAAGTACAGGCAGCGATACGCAATAAACTAACAACAAAAGATTTACTTTAATACGCGCGCACTAGCTGATATCCGGCTTTTGTGCGATATTGCGTTGTTGTTGCGTCGTGGAAACTAGCTTATTCCATGAAAAGCGGCGCAAGCCGCTTAATTTTTGCTACAGTTCTAGGGCCTGTTAGTAAGCTGTGGCCCAATTAGTCTGGCCATGCGCCGCGATGCCGGGGCAATTTCGCAACAGCTGCTAAGTGACTTATCAACCACCACTACTTGAGATGATGTCATGTCTACGCCGACTGGTAATGAAAATCTGAAAATCATGGTGATCGACGATAGCAGCACGATACGTCGGTCGGCCGAGATTTTTCTAGGTCAAGTGGGATACAAGGTGGTGCTTGCCGAGGACGGCTTCGATGCCTTGTCCAAGATTAATGATTCCCATCCGGATTTGATTTTTTGCGATATCCTGATGCCCAGGCTGGACGGTTACCAGACCTGCGCCTTGATCAAGAAGAGCGCAAAATTCCGGAATACGCCGGTAATCATGCTGTCGTCCAAAGATGGCCTGTTCGATCGCGCACGCGGTGCGATGGTTGGTTCCGACGAGTACCTGACCAAGCCATTTACCAAAGACAGCTTGCTGAAAACTGTACGGAATTATACGACGAACACGACGCCTGATGCATCCAGGTAATTCGACGTAATTTGAGGTGAAGATAAAAAATGGCTATACAAAAAATTCTGATTGTTGATGATTCCCCCACCGAGCGCTATTTCCTGACCGATATCCTGGTCAAGAACGGCTTTTCGGTCTCTACCGCTGAAAACGGCGAAGAAGCGCTGACCAAGATCAAGGCCGACAAACCGCAGCTGATCTTGATGGACGTCGTGATGCCGGGGCAAAATGGCTTCCAGATCACGCGCGCAGTTGCACGCGACCCTGATACCCAGGATATTCCTGTGATCATTTGCACCAGCAAAAACCAGGAAACCGACAGGATTTGGGGCCTGCGCCAGGGTGCGCGCGATTATCTCGTGAAGCCGATCGACCCGCAGGAATTACTGGCGAAAATCGCAGCATTAGGATAATGGACCACTCCATGGACCCAACTTCCCTGGACCAGGCTGGTTCTGGCCCGGATACTGCAAGGCCGGAGAAGGGCGTGCGCCGCACGCGGTTGCGGGAGTTCCAGGCGCAGCTGGTGCAGCGCATGCAAGCCGCACAAAGCGGAACGGCAGTCAGCGCCAGCCAGTTGGGCATCATGGTGGGCCACACGCGCTATTTGCTGGAATTGAAGGAAGCCGGCGAGATCGTGACCGTGGCCGCGATGACCAGGGTGCCGTTGACGCGGGACTGGTACCGGGGCTTGTCCAATATCCGCGGCAACTTGACCAGTGTGGTCGATCTGGCCCGTTTCCAGGGCCGGGACGTTACTGCAATCGATGCCGGTTCCAGGGTGATCGCCTTCGCGCCCGGCCTGGCCTTTAATAGCGGCTTGCTGGTGTCACAGGTATTCGGCTTGCGGAATTTGTCCGATATGCAGCCGCTGGACGATCCGGACGACGGCGTGCGCAAGGCATGGATGGTAAAAAAATACCAGGATCGTGACGGCAATGTCTGGATGGCGCTAAGCCTGTCCTTGCTGGTCCAGGATCAAGAGTTTTTGCATATCGGCTTATAACGGCCTCTAAAGTAATAAGCGTAATAAGAAATGCTGCGGGATGTGAGCCATCGGAAGCATGGCTGAAAACAGGCAATCCTGCGCGCGGAGATGAGTTCTAGTCAGTATCAATCAGTTTAGGAGACTTTGTAATGCCAATCAAACTACCGTTCCGGTCGAAGGCGAAACAAGATCAAGAGCTTGACGGAGAAGCTGCAGGTGCGCGGGAGTTGGCGAATGCCGTTCACTCGGTGGAAGACGCTAGCAATGTAAAAATGCTGGCCAGGAAATCAGCGGGAGATCACGCCGATGCGACCTTCATCGGCGATGCGCTGGAAAAGGGCGGCGATATCAAGTTGCCGCTGATTGGGCACCTGCCTTTGCAAAGGCAGATCCGTGTCCTGGTGGTTACTATGATTGTGGCGCTGCTGTTTGTGGCGCTGTTTGTATGGCTGAATTCCACCCAATCGGCACAGATTTCCACGCAAGCCCAGATTGCCGGCGAGGCGCTGATGCACTCGCAGCGTATCGGTAAGGCGGCGCCGAATGCGATTCAAGGCAACCCGGCTGCGTTTACCCAATTGCAGGAAAGCCGTTCCGAACTGAACAATGACTTGAGTACTTTGCTGAACGGCGGCGTGTATCAGGGCCGCAAGGTAAACCAGCCGGATGCCGCCGTGGATGCGATTTTGCGGGATGCCCAGAAATCCTGGAAAAATTCCGACAAGGCCGCTGAAACGATCTCCAAACTGCGCAACGAGCTGACCGGTTTCGGCCAGACCTTGCAGAAGTTGAACAACCTGTCGCCGGCATTGCTGGAGCTGACCGAGCAAATTTCTACGTTGAAAGTGCAAGGCGGCGGGTCTGCCCGTGAAATTTCCGCGTCCGGCCAGCTAGTGATGTTGACCCAGCGCCTCGCGCGTAGCGCGAATGAATTCCTGACCTCCGAAGGCGTCAATCCTGAGACCGCCTTCTTGCTGGGCAAGGATACCAATACTTTCCGCGACCTGGTGGAAGGTTTCCTGAGCGGCAGCGACGTGTTGCGCCTGACGCCGACCAAGGACCAGGATACACGCGACAAATTGACCGAACTGCAAAAAACTTTCGGCGAATATCAAAAATCGGTTTCCAGCATCCTCGGCAACCTGCAAAACTTTATTGCTGCGAAACAATCCGAACAGCTGATCTTTAACGAGAACGAAGATCTGAAGCAACGCCTGAGTAAAGTTCAAAAAACCTACACGGCAGAACAGGATTCCACCTCCTGGTCATTCTGGCTGTTGTTGTTGAGCGGTCTGGTCGCGCTGCTGGCGGCGGCCGGTATCGCCGCGGTACAACTGCAAGATTTCCGTAATCGCGCCAAAGAGGCGAATCAGCGCCGCGCCGAGGCGGATGCGCAGATGCTGCAGGCGCAAAAGCAGGAAGAAGAAGCGAAAGCCGCCAACGACCAGAATCAGGCTGCGATTTTGCGCTTGATGAATGAGCTGCAGGAAGTGGCGGACGGCGACTTGACGGTGCAGGCAACGGTGTCGGAAGACATTACCGGCGCGATCGCCGACTCGGTCAACTATACGGTGGAAGAGTTGCGCGGGCTGGTAGGACGGGTAACGGCAACGGCGGCCCAGGTTACTTCGGCATCCAACCAGGCGCAAAATATCTCCACCGATTTGCTGGAGGCTTCGCAACAGCAATCGCGCGAGATTACCGATGCCGGCCAGGTGGTGTTGACGATGGCGGAAGAAATTACCGACGTCTCCCGCTCGGCGAATGAATCGGCCGAAGTGGCGCGCCAGTCGGTTGCCGCGGCGGAGCAGGGTGCGCATGCGGTGGAAAACGCGATCAAGGGCATGCACGAGATTCGCGAGCAGATCCAGGAAACCTCCAAGCGGATCAAGCGGCTGGGTGAATCCTCGCAAGAAATCGGTGAAATCACCGAACTGATTTCCGACATTACCGAACAGACCAACGTGCTGGCGCTGAATGCGGCGATCCAGGCGGCATCGGCCGGTGAGGCTGGGCGCGGCTTCTCGGTGGTGGCGGAAGAGGTGCAGCGGCTGGCCGAACGTTCGGCCGAGGCGACCAAGCAGATTGGCGCATTGGTGCGCACGATTCAAACCGATACCCATGATGCGGTGGCGGCGATGGAAAAATCCACGCAGGGTGTGGTTGAGGGGGCCAAGCTGTCAGATGCGGCGGGTGCCGCGTTGTCCGAGATTAGCCGGGTTTCCAACCGCCTTGCGGAACTGATTCAGGGCATCTCGCTGGCGACCGAACAGCAGGCAACTTCTGCGAACGGCGTGGCACAAAACATCCAGCATATTTTGACCATCACCGAACAGACGCAAAACGGTACCCAGCAGACTGCGCACTCGATTCGTGAGTTGTCGATGTTGGCGGAAGAGCTCAGGAACTCGGTATCCCGTTTCCGGGTTGCCGCCTGATTTTCCTTATCGGTTGTTGCGGCCAAGGCGGCTCCCGGTTCCTGCCGGCATGCGATAGGCGTGCTGCTCAAACCGGCCAGCCTTGGCCTGATCATAAATATGTGGCGATAGATTACGGATAGTTACCGTTATTGCCCTTTGAGTTTGCGGAGCACTCATGACATCCGATTTTTCAGTGTCGTCATCTTATGTAGAAGAACCGTTCGACGTCGGCCCTTTGTCCTGGGTCATGGCGGAGGTGCGCGAGGCGATTACCAACGCAGGCAAACAGCTTGTGGATGCGATAGATCAGGATAGTGAAACGCAAGCCACCTTGCTGCGGCATGCAAAAAACTATTTGCACCAGGCGCACGGCGCGCTGCAGATCGTCGATATCGACGGCGTGTCGATCGTGACCGAAACCATAGAGGATTTGCTAGACCGCTTGCATGCCGGCCAACTGGCGTTGAACCGGGCTCATGTGGACGTCATCAACGATGCCTTTCATGCGGTGCTCAGCTATCTGGAAGACTTGCTCTCCGGCAGTCCGCACCAGCCGGTACGGCTGTTCCCCTATTATCGTAGTCTGCTCGAATTGCGCGGCGCCGACCGTATCCACCCGGCCGACCTGTTCTTTCCTTCCTTGTCGGTGCAGGAGCAGATACCCGAATTGAGCGTCAGCCAGGGTGCGTTGCCGGTCAATTACGCCGGGCTGAGGCCGCGCTTTGAGAAATTGCTGCTGACCGTGTTGACCAGCAAGGATGCCGCGCAGCAAAGAGCCGGTGCGCAAGCGATGCATGACCTGATCCAGGAAGTGGAGCAGGGACAGACCGGTCCGCAGGCAAAAGCGTTTTGGGTGGTGATGCGCGGGTTTGCCGAATCGGTAGCGCAGGGTGGCATAGAAAACACGCAGTACGTGAAACAGATCTTCGGACGCATCAACCTGCAGATCAGGAGGCTGGTCGACGGCGTGACCAATATCCCGGAACGCCTGCTGCGCGACGCCCTGTTCTTCATCGCACAGGTCAAGCAGCCGTCGCCGTTTGTGGCGCAGATACGCAAGGCTTATCAGCTGGAGAACCAGGTACCGCTGGATTACGACCAGAAAAATTACGGCCAGGTTGCCGCCAATGTGCTGGCCAGCGCCAAAGAGCACCTGTCGCACGTCAAAAACCTGTGGGGGCGTATCGCCAACGGCGAAACCGGGCTGGCAGACAAGTTCGCCGGCAAGATGAAGGAGCTGGCTGACGCCGGCACCGAACTCGGGTCCGCGCCTTTGAGCAAATTGCTGCGCGAATTGAATGGCCTGGCGCGGCACGTTGCGCATGCGCCGGGGAGCAACAACATCGGCCTGGAGCTCGCCACCAGCCTGTTGTTTGTAGAAAATGCGCTGGATCATATCATGCGCCTGCCGGCCAATTTTTCCGAGCGGGCCGGTGAAATCACCGCGCGTTTGTTGTCTATCGTTTCCGGCGACGTCCCGGCCACCCAGGCTGCCTGGATTGGCGAAATTTCCAAGGAGGCGCAGCAGCGCCAGACCATGGCGGTACTGGTCGGCGAGATGCAGAGCAGCCTGCGCCAGGCGGAAAAGACGTTGGATGAATATTTCCGCGATCCGGCCAGCAAGGACAGCCTGATCCCCATCGACGGTGTTTTGCACCAGGTCGGCGGCGCGCTGGCGATCCTGGACCAGGACGATGCGATGCTGGCAGTGGAGCACACGCGCCGGATGATCGCCCAGTTTCCCGATGTTGCCGGCGTCGAGCAGATGGATGTCAACGCGGCCGTGTATCAGAACGTCGCACAAAACATAGGTGCCCTGTCTTTCTTCATCGAGACCTTGCAGAACCAGCCGGACGCAGCCAGGAAAAAATTCAGCTTCGATGCCGGGCTGGGTTTGTTCCGCTCCAATTTACTGGAGAAAACCGCCGAAAAGGAGTTGCTGCCGACGAGCTACGCGGACACGACGCGGCGAGCCGACCAAGGCCATGAAGCGCAAGCAGTCGTCACTGCCGAACAGGAGCTGGTATTGCAACAACAGCAGTCGGCCAGGCTGGCGGCATCGCTGGCGGATCAGCCCGGCAATTCCGACTTGCAGGCGCAACTCAAGGATTCGCTGGAACAGGAGCGTTCCGTCGCCAGCTTGCTGGACGATACTGCCGCGTCCGACAGGGCGCGCACTGCGATCGACTTGCTGGATAATACCGACTTCAGCGCAGCGCCGGATGCCGGCGCGCTCAATGAAATCGTCGCCGCCACTAATCCGGTAGCGCCGGGAAGCGCCGCGGTTGCCAGCGCCGAATTGCCGGGTAGCGATGAGGCGATTGACGCAGAGCTGCTGGAAATATTCCTGATGGAGGCCGACGAGGTACTGGAGTTCGTGCAGAAGACCGTGCCGCTGTCCAGGCAGGATACGAGCAACCAGGAATACCTGACCAGCCTGCGGCGTTCTTTCCATACGCTCAAGGGCAGCGGCCGCATGGTGGGCCTGAATACCTACGGCGAAGCCGCATGGAGCATAGAGCAGGTGATGAACCTGTGGCTATCCGAATCGCGTCACGGCAATGAAAATTTGTACGCATTGCTGGATCAGGCGGCGCAAGAATTGCTTGCATGGGTGGAAGACCTCAAGCAAACCGGCCATTCGTCCCGTACCGGCGCCGCGATCGTCGCGGCGGCCGAAAGAATCAAGGCCGGACAGGATTTTGTGCCCGAAGAGGCGGCTGCGGTCGAGCCGGTGCCTGCGCCCGGATTCCACTCCGCATTGCCGCTGCCTGCCGTCCATCATCTGGAACCTGCAGCCAGCGAGCCGCAAGCGCCGGTCGAGCCGGTTTTTTCGGTTGCCGACGGCGCGGAGTCGCTGGACGTAGCGCCGCTGGATTTTGATGTGCCCGCGGCTGCAGATATTCCCGATGCATTGCATGCGCTGGATACACCGGCCCCCGCAGTTATTGAGCATGCGCCGGCTATCGACTGGGCCGAAGATCTTGCTGCCGAGCCGGAAATTTTGCTGGAAGCCTTGCCTATCGAGGACTTGCCTGCCGCGACCGATGCAGCGGGCCGGTTGGCGGAGCAGCACGCGCTGCTGCCTGAAATTCCCGAGCTGGACCCGCTGCCGGAAGCCGCGATCGCGACCGAGTTTGCGATGGCGGATGAGCACGGCGCGCAGATCCTGGCATCCTTCGCGTCGGAGCTGGCGACTGTGCCCGCCGATGCCCAGCCGGAGGTGGTCTTGCCTGAACCGATATCGGAAGCGGAGCCGGAGGCCGCAAGCGAAGCGCCGCACATTGTTGCCGATGCGGCGGCCGGTGCCGCCGAGGAGCATGGATGGACGCCGACAGAAAGTCACGGCGGCAATTACGACAACGTATTCCAGCTGGAACCTGCGCCGGCGCCGCCTGAAAGCCTGCACCTGGTCAGCGCGGCCGGCATGCAGGAACCGGCAATTGCCCGGATACTGGATTTTCCCGACATGTCGCAGCCGACGCCGGTGCAGGACGACAATATCAAACGCATCGGCGACATAGAAATCAGCCTGCCCCTGCATACGATCTATATGGCCGAGACCGACGAGATCGTACGCTACCTGTCCCAGGATTTTGCGGAATGGCGGCATGAGCCGCACCGGCCGGTTTCCTTGCATGCGGTCCATGCCGCGCATTCGCTGGCGGGCAGTTCCGCCACGGTAGGATTGAAGGCGGCGCAAGAGCTGGCGCATGCGCTGGAGCTGGTCTTGCAAAGGATAGAGAGGCATCCGGTCGTGCTTGATATGGCCGAATTCGATGTGCTGGATAATTGCGTGGAATGCGTGAAACGCATGCTGCAGAAATTTGCGCTGTCGGAAATGGCGGAACGTGCACCGGCGGAAGTGCATAGCCTGGAGATCTTGTTGCAGGCGCTCAGCGCGCGCGCCGATTCCGATGCCGATCCAGCCCGTTTCAGCGGTGCCGCTGATAGGCCAGAAGCGACGCTGGATTCCGGCACTGAAAACCTGGTGCAACCCGACCCCGTTCAGCCGGAAGCGCTGAGCGGCGCCGCCGTGATTCCGGCATTTGATCCGGCTGCGCCTGCGCTGGATTCCGAATTGCGCGTCAAGGATGACCTGGACGCCGATTTGCTGCCGGTATTTATAGAAGAAGGCAATGATCTGTTGCCCATGGTCGGGCAATTGCTGCGTTCGTGGCAGCAGCATCCTGACGACGGCGCGATACCGCAATCCATCTTGCGCCTGATGCATACGATCAAGGGCAGCGCCAGGATGGCGGGGGCGATGCAGCTGGGGCAGCATACCCACGATATGGAAGCCCGCATAGAAAACCTGATGCATGCCGGCGGAGCGGTGCGCCAGCCTTTGCTGGACGACCTGCTGATGCGGCACGATCACTCCATGCATCTGTTTGAGCGCCTGCAGAATCCCGCGGTGCTCGCAGCCCCGGCCAACCCGACGGCCAGTGCGGATGAAGAACCCATCCAGGCCGTCAGCGAATTCGACCGCGACTTGTCCGCCGCGCCTTTCAATGCGCATGC
>DATHMC010000220.1:0-11289 GCA_035487495.1 Undibacterium sp. | reverse complement strand
AAATCAGCGCCAAAGCTCAGCTCGGCGGTTGGCTCCAGGCGGAAACCTACCGTGTACTGCGTGGATTTTTCCGGCCTCAGGTTTTCGTTGCCGCCGGAGAACGAATTGTACTGAGTCTTGCCCGGACGGCACAGGTTATTGTCGGCGATCGGGCAGTTATACTGACCGGCCGTGAAGCCGTTGTTGACCAGCGGCTGCGCGATGTCCAGCATGTTCGGCGCCTTGAAGCCAGTACCGTAGGAACCGCGCAGCAGCAGCATTTGCGTCGGCTGGTAGCGCACCGACAACTTGTAGGTGGTCGCGTTCTCGCCCTTGCCGAAAGTGCGATTGTTCACGCTATCCTTGATCGACGTATACGTGTCGTAACGGGCGGCAGCCGTCAATTCCAGATCCTTCATCACCGGCGCCAGGAACTCGCCAAACAAACCGGTGGTGTCGCGCTTCATGTCATACGCCGGCGACACGTTGAAATTATAGATCAAGCCGGCAGCTGAGGCTGCGGACGGCGTTTGCTCGTAGTGATATTCGCGATGATCGGCGCCTACGCCGAGACTGCTGTTACCGCCCGGCAGGTTGAACAGCTCGCGCGACGCGCGCAAGTCGATGCCGTGCAGCTCGGTGGAGGCAGTGCGGATCGAGCCATGGAAAATCGAATTCGCAATCAATTGCTTGGTAGCGTCGCTTTGCGCGCCTATCGGTGCAAACGGATCGAAGGAGCGGTTGGCCAGCATGTCGCGGAATTCTTTGTTCAGCATGTAGCCGCCGACATAACGTTCGTCAATGGCGTTTCTCGACAACGTCAGGGCGCTGTTGACGTTCCAGCCTGCAACATCGGCCTCAACGCCGGTCGACAAATGACGGGAGTCGGTGATGGTCTGGCTGTCGCGGGTGCCCCAATCGTAGGCGCGGTAGTTGCCCGATGCGCTCTTGACAACGGCAGCCTGAGCCGGCGTCAGATTCGGCAGCACGTAGTCCTTGTAATACTGCGAACTGGTGGCGATGGTGAACGGCGCGGTATTGGGGGCGATGCGTGCCGTCAGGTCGAAGCGCGATATGGCGACATCGGCAAACAAGGTCACATCCTGACCCAATTTCAAATGGCCGCTGGTGAAGAAACTGTCGCGCTTGGACTCGGGTACGATTTCCACCGTCTGCACGAAATCGAATGAGCAGTTCTGCGCGGTTGCGCTATTGGCCAGGCTGATGACGTTCATGGACGGGCATGAGCCGTTTTTCTTCAGGTAGGGGCTGAAGGAAATCGCCTTTTGCGCCGGGTCGGTGAAGCTCACGGTAACGTTGGCCGGAATGGTCGCAGTGCTGGTGCGGTCGTAGATGTAGTTGTTGCCATTCCATTGGAAAGGAATATAGGACGTTTTCGCGAACGGACGGTCAAGGGCCTTCATCCGCGCTTGTTCGTCATGGCGATAGGTGAACAGCACGTTATAGCCGTTCTCGTCGATGTTGCCGAAGCCGTAGGTGGCATTCGCATTCCAGGATCGGCCGCCGCTATGCTGAGGCCCGACGAATTCTGCTTCGATCGAACCGCCTTGCTGATTTTTCTTCAGGATGAAGTTGATCACGCCGGCAATCGCGTCGGAACCGTACAGTGCGGAGGCGCCGTCGGTCAGTACTTCGACGCGCTCGATGGCGCTCATCGGGATCGCGTTCAGATTGACCGAACTGCCGTCACCCTGGGGAGCGATGCGGCGGCCGTTCAACAAGACCAGCGTATAGTCGCTGCCGATATCATGAATCGATGCGCTGGTGCGGCCGCCCGAATTGGTGCCGGCGGCAATCGCTTCAATGGTAAAACCTTGCATCGCAGGCAATTTTTGAATCAGATCAGCGACAGTCGTCGCGCCGGAGCGGGCGATCGCCTCCTTCGAGATTTGCTGAACCGGCAACGCCCCTTCCTTGACGATGCGCTTGATGCTCGAGCCGGTAATTTCAACGCGTTGCGCCTGAGAATCTGCCTGCAACTCTTGCGCGAACGCCGGTTGCGCCAGGAATCCCAGGCCAACGGCCATACTGCCGGAAAACATCAAACGCAGCGAGCGGGACAATACTGTTTCCATCATCATTACTAAGGCACTCCTTCAGAATAATTTTTTTAAGAGATTTTCTTTTGTGCGTCACTCTTTCAGCGAATCACTGAAACGTTTAGTAACATTTAAGTGGCCATAAGTAACCTTAAGTAACGTTACGTAACAAAAGTCATGCCAATGTAATGAAAATATTCACGTCATGTCAATCTACTTTATGAAACTTTAGAACGCAAAAACAACAGCTTGCAAGCAAGACATGCCGTCTAGGTAACCGATTTCCCTCGAAGACCGAGAAAATTGTGTCGCCTCCATATCTGTATAATCATCCAACTCCCCCTCTCCAGCTTGCGGAGAGAGGTTTGATATATTTGCATTTTCAGCAATGAGCCCATGACCAGACCGTCCCCATCGACCTACATCAAACTTGTCTTCGTCGCCATGTTCTGGGGCGGCACCTTCATCGCGGGACGCATCGTCGCCAACGCCATCCCACACCTGATCGCCGCCGCCGGCCGCTTCGCGGTGGCTTGCGCGCTGCTGATTCCACTGGCCTACAAGCTGGAAGGCGGCTTGCCGAAATTGAGCCGCCAGCAAATGCAGGCAACCTTCGCCCTGGGCGCTACCGGCATCTTCCTGTACAACATCTGCTTTTTCTCGGCGCTGTCCATCATGCCCGCCGGGCGCACGGCCTTGTTCATCGCCTTGAATCCCATCGTCACCGCACTGGCGCTGGCGATCTTTTTCCGTGAGCGGCTGGCGGCGGTGAAATGGCTGGGCATACTGATCGCCTTTGCCGGCGCGGTGGTCATCATCACGCGCGGCGACGTGCTGGACGCGGTGCACGATATTTCGCGCTCGGTGGGACCGGGAGAATTGTTCATGTTCGGTGCGATTTCCGCCTGGGCGGCGTACACCATCATAGGCAGGCACGCATTGAAGGGGCTGACCCCGATTGCCGCCACCACTTACGCGTCGCTATGGGGCCTGCTGTTGCTGGCATGCGGAGCCGTTACGGAATTGCCGCAGGCACAATGGAGCCATTTCACCTGGCAGGTGCTGGCATCCATCGTGTACCTGGGCGCCTTCGGCACCGTGATAGGTTTTGTCTGGTATTACGAAGGCGTAAAAGCCCTGGGACCGGCGCGCACCGCCGTCTTCAATAACCTGGTGCCGGTATTCGGCGTCAGCTTTGGCGCGATGATATTGGGCGAACCCGTGCTGGCATCGATGGTGGTGGGCGGCCTGCTGGTAATTGCCGGCGTGACCCTAACCAACCGCTAGCTTACCCAGGTAACGCAAGCCTTGGATAGCCCGGCTGCCATACCACGAGATCAGTTCGCCATCGACCAGGTAGACCGGCTTGCCGATCTGCTTTTCCAGTGCATCGACATGTTCTTCGGTAAAGCGATAGGGCTCGCTGGACAGCAGCACTGCGTCTATGCTGTGCAGCAAACCATCGCTCCACTCGAATACCGGATAGCGCTTGTCGGAGCTGGGTGACTGCCAGGTTTTCCAGCCTATCAGATCCAGCATATTGGCGATATAGGTATCGCGCGCGACGCTCATCCACGGATCTTTCCAGATGCAGTACAGCACCGTTTGCGGCCGGATAGGCAGCGGCAATTCCTGCCTGGCCCGCTCAAACTGCGCCGCCAATTGCTGCGCCTTTGGCCGCACGTTGAAAATACCTCCCAGCAAGGCGTACAGCGGCAAATTATCGGCCGGCCTGATCGGGTGCGTGACGATAATATGGGGTATGAATTCGGCCAGCTTGTCGACGGTGGGTTTTTCATTCTCGTCGATGTTGACGATCAGGTGCGTGGGCGCCAGCTTGCGGATTTTTTCTATATTGACGTCCTTGGTGCCGCCTATCTTCGGGATATTTTTGACCAGCGCTGCCGGATGTATGCAAAAGCCGGTGCGGCCAACCAGGTAAGGCGCCAGGCCGAGATCGCACACCAGTTCGGTGATGGACGGCACCAGGCTGACGATGCGCACAGGTTCGCCGGAAACCGCCGCGTGAGGCTGGCCGAGAGCGTCCAGCAGGCCTGTTGCATGCGTCATTTTGCCGCCCGGGATTTGTGCGGCGCCCTGGCAAAAACCAGGTCGTACAGCCAGTTAGGCAGCAGTCGCAGCAGCTTGGCGACCCCGCCCATTTGCCACGGAATCACCTTGTAGGAAACGCCGGCCTTGATCGCGGCGACCGCCTTGCCGGCGAAATCGTCGACCGGCATCAGAAAGGGCATGGCATAGGAATTGACCTCGGTCATCGGCGTGTCGATATAGCCGGGGACTATCGTCACCACCTTGATGCGGGTGGAGCTTAGCTCGACCCGCAAGGATTCGCAGTAGCTGATCACCGCCGCCTTGGATGCACTGTACGCGCCGGCGCCGGGCAAGCCGCGTATGCCGGCGACGCTGCCTATGCCGACCAATCGATACGCGTGTTCGGATGCATGCTCGCGCATATGGCTGATAAAGGGCGAAAAGGTGGCGGCAGTCGCCAGCAGGTTGGTTTGCACGACATCGGCAAACACCGGCAAGTCATCCTGGTATTCAGTCAAGGTGCCGATGGAAATGCCGGCATTGGCAATCACCACGTTGACCTTGCCGTGCACCTGGATAAAATCCGCCGCCGCGGCAGCCAGCGCTGCGTGATCGTTGACATCCAGTGCGTAAATCCTGTGCCGTTCCGCATGCGGCAGGCTGGCGCACAGTTTTTCCAGGGCGTCGCCGCGACGCGCCACCAGGCCCAGCACCGCGCCCTGCGCCGCAAAGCGCTTGGCCAGGGCCGCGCCTATGCCGCTGGATGCGCCGGTAATGAAGACCGTGTCGTGGATGGTGTTCATAAAAAATAAGCCCGTCAATGTACGGGCTTATTGTATTGCTAAATCTGCTTCGCTTTATTTTTTCTTCGCGGCGGCAGCAGGAGTCGCCGGCGCTGCAGGCGCTGCCTTTTCCTTGCGCACTTTGGCAATCAGCCAATCCATCACTTGCAGGCTGGCCACATTCTGCTCTTGCTCGGTCACGCTGCGCCCCATCGCTTGACCTACGATGGAAGGAGACGTGATGTAGCGGCCTTCTACCGCAAACGTCGGTACGCCTGTGATATTAAAAGCTTCTTGCAATTGCTTGGAGCGGCCCAGCTTGCTGCGGACCGAAAAAGAATTATAGGTGTCCTGGAATTTTTGCTTGTCCAGCCCCTGCTTCACCGCAAAATCGAGCACTTCGGCGTCGCTGCCCAGCCTTTTGCGCTCCACGTGCATCGCGTAAAACACTTTGCTGTGCAGCTCTTCCAGTTTGCCCATCGATTCCAGTGTGGCGAACAGGCGTTGCTGAGGCAGCGTGGATTCGGAAAAATCGACGTGCACGCGCTTGAACACAATATTGTCGCCCTGCTTCTTAACCCATTCCGTCAGTACCGGGTCCAGGATATTGCAGTGGGGGCAGAAGTAGCCAAAAAACTCGATGACCTCCACTTTTTTCCCGGAATCGGCAGGTTGCGGCCTGGCCAGCACCTGGTATTCGGCGCCGATTTGCGGTGCGGTGACCGACGCGCTGGCGCCGGCAGCCACAAAACCCAGTATCAGGAACAGTTGTCGAAATAAACGCATTTCATTTCCTTATTAAATTTATACAGCCAAGTTTTACAAAACTCAGTTTTACACAATTATTTGGCGGTGCGCACGACAGCAACGTCTACGCTATTCTCGGACAACTTGGCGCGCATTCGGTTCATTGTTTCAACCTGGCTGAATGGGCCTATGCGAACACGATACAGGTTGCCGTTTTCAGAGGCGCGCTCGCTGATGCGGGCCTCAAAACCCAGCAGGGCCAGCTTGGCGCGCGCGTTCTCGGCGTCGGCCTGCTCACGGAAGGCGCCCGCCTGCAGGAAGTACACGTACTTGTCGTCATTGCTATCCGCCTTGGCCGCAGCAGGGGACGCCGGCGCGGCATCGGCGGGTTTCGCCTCGGCAGCCGGCTTGGCAACGGCTAGCGACGCAACGGCAGGCTTTTCCAGCACGGCAGGCTTGTTGTCGGCCGCATCCGGCGCCTTGGGGGCGGTAGGATCTTTGGCAAAATCCTTGGCCGCCTCCTTGGCGGCATCCTTATTCCCATACAGCGGCTTGTTTGGATCCAGCAACTGGCTGGTCGGCATATCGGCTTTGCTGCCGGCCTTGTTGGTGAATGGAGTGGACGACTTGGTGATCAATAGCGCCACTGCTACCGCAATCGCCAGGCCGACGACCAGTCCGATGATCAGGCCCAGCAAGGTGCCGCCCTGCTGGCGCTGCAGCCGCGGCTGCAGTCCTGGGTGAAAATTTTGTTGATGAGATTTCATGCGTCTCCGATAAACTCGTTAAACAGTTTTGCTTGATCCGATATCCACACTTGCCGCCGGCGACATCAGCAGTGCCACTTACATCTTGTTCGGTGCGGATACTCCTATCAGCGCGAGGCCGTTGCGCAATACCTGCCTGGTCGCCGACATCAACGCCAGACGCGCCATTTTGGTGGCCTGGTCATCGACCAGCACCCGCTCCGCATTGTAATAGCTATGCAATTCACCAGCCAGGTCCCGCAGGTAAAACGCCACCTGGTGCGGCCCCAGCTCTTCCAGCGCCCGTTCCAGCGCCTCCGGATATTCGGCCAGCTTGGCCAGCATAGCCGCTTCGCGCGGCGCGGTCAGCGGCGACAGGTCGACCTTGAGCAGATCCGCCAGGGCGGCCTCATCGCCGCCCCACTGGGCCAGCACCGAGCAGATACGCGCGTGCGCATATTGCACATAGTAGACCGGGTTTTCATCCGACTGCGCCAGCGCCACGTCGACATCGAACACGAACTCGGTGTCGGCCTTCCGCGAGATCAGGAAGAAGCGTACCGCATCGCGTCCCTTGACCGTATCGCCGTTACCCGACCATTCGATCAAGTCACGCACCGTGACGTAAGAACCGGCGCGTTTGGAAATCTTGACTTCGGCGCCGTCCTTCATCACGGTCACCATCTTGTGCAGCACATAGTCGGGATAGCCCTTGGGAATGCCGATATCGACTGCCTGCAAGCCGGCGCGCACCCGGGCTATCGTGCCGTGGTGGTCGCTGCCTTGTATATTGATGGCCTTGCGATAGCCGCGCTGCCATTTGACGATATGGTAGGCCACGTCCGGTACGAAATACGTATACGTGCCGTCGGTCTTTTTCATCACGCGATCTTTGTCGTCGCCGTAATCGGTGGTGCGCAACCACAAGGCGCCGTCCTGTTCGTAGGTCTTGCCGGTTTTTTTCAGGGCATCCACTGCGGCCTCGACCTTGCCTTCGCCATACAGCGAAGACTCGAGGTAGTAATTGTCGAATTTGACACCGAAAGCCTGCAAGTCAATATCCTGCTCGTTGCGCAGATAGGTTACGCTGAACTTGCGGATGGACTCGATGTCTTCGATATCGCCGCTGGCAGTAGCGGGTTCGCCGTCGCTGGCCGACACGGTTTTCTGCGCCAGGAAGTCTTGCGCAATTTCGGCGATGTAGTCGCCGTTATAGGCGGACTCGGGCCAGCCGGTGTCGCCCGGTTTCAAACCCCTGGCCCTGGCCTGCACCGAAGTCGCCAGCGTAGCGATCTGCACGCCGGCATCGTTGTAATAAAACTCACGGGTGACGTCATAGCCCTGTATTTCCAGCAAGGCCGACAAGGCATCGCCGAGCGCACCCTGGCGGCCATGGCCTACGTGCAAGGGGCCGGTAGGATTGGCGGAGACAAACTCGACCACCACTTTCTGGCCCGCGCCCTTGCTGCTCTTGCCGAATTGCTCCGCCTGTTGCAGGATGGTTTTCACGACCGCTTGTTTTGCGGCTGCGGCAACGCGGATATTGATAAAACCGGGGCCCGCGATTTCCGCGCTGGCAACCAGGTCTGTCGATTGCGCTAGCAAGGCCGCCACGATGGCCTGTGCCAGTTCACGCGGATTTTTTTTCAGCGGCTTTGCAATCTGCATCGCAATATTGCAGGCGATGTCGCCATGGGAAGGATCGCGCGGGCGTTCCAGCGTGATATTCGGCGACAAATCGCTGCCCACCAGCAGGGGGGCAACGGCGGCTTGAATCAGTTCAAGGATTTCTTGTTTTTGTTGAGCTAGCATGGCGTTTATATCCCACGGTAACTACCCGTGAAAATGAATTTTGACAGCGAACATTATACCTTGGCTACACGCCGGTCCGGCTTGCTCATGTTGTTAGCTGTAAATCTCCATAGGATGTCTGCCGCCCGCGCCTAGGCCCGCTCAAATCCGGGCTTGCAGCGTGGCCGCGGCCTGCTGTTTATACATCGCCAACACTCTGAGCATCTTGCCAAGAAACAATCCGTTACACAGGCCGTAGGCCAGGCAGACTAGCGCTACGAACACGGTATCGCGATGCAGCTGGCCATTCATTGCGACCATCACATTGACGCAATACTTGATCAGGAAAATCGCCATCATCAGCAGCATCGGCCCCCAGCTGCCGCGGTACAAGACGCCGGGTTTGTGCGGCAGGATGGTGACATTTCGCTCATTGACCAGTTTCCAGGATAGCGCGCTGCCGGCCAGTACGCCCGCCAGCCAGTTGCCGGCGCTGACGCTGTTGAAGCCGAAGCTGCCCGCAATGCCTTGCATTGATAACGCCAGCATCACCAGCGGGATGACAAAGATGGCTCTCAAGCCAAGCTCCCTGTCTTTGCTGGCCAGAACGCCGCGGTATATCAGGAAGGCCAGTATTGCCCAGACCCAGATTGGTGTATGAATGATAATTTGCTGTAACATTTTCGCGCCCCTGCCAGAAAGATAGTGGAAAGAAATTAAAAATCTGCGTATCCGTGAACCTATGGACAGGATTCTTTCATTTCTCCCGCTGCTTTTATAGGGCTTTGCGATCAAGGGTCGATTTATGTCGTGAAGCCGGATGTTTACGGCTTAAGGAAGCGCATGAGCGTGTAGAATGTTTTGTTTTTTCTGTCTGGATACAAGATCATGTGGTTCAAGAATTTGCAGATTTTCCGCTTGCCGTCGCCATGGAATGTCGATGTCGCAAAGTTAGAGACTCAACTGGCCTCGCAATCCTTCCTGCAGTGCCCTTCCAGTGAAATGCAAAGCCAGGGCTGGGCCTCGCCGCGCGACAATGAGCAGCTGATACATAGCGTAAATCGCCAGATGCTGCTGTCGCTGGCGACAGAAAAGAAACTGCTGCCGTCCACGGTCATCAACCAGGTGACCAAGGCCAAGGCCGCCGAATTGGAAGAACAACAAGGTTTTGCCCCCGGCCGCAAGCAAATGAAGGATTTGAAGGAAAGGGTGACCGACGAATTGTTGCCGCGCGCGTTTGCGATCAAGCGCACTACTTTTGTATGGATAGACCCGGTCAACGGCTGGCTCATCATCGACTCTTCCAGCCCGTCCAAAGCCGATGAAGTGATCAAGCTTTTGCTGAAGGCCGACAAAATTCCACTGGAAAGCCTGCGCGTCAAGCTGTCGCCGCAAGTCGCAATGACCGACTGGTTGGCTGGCAATGAAGCGCCGAAGGGTTTCACCATCGACCAGGACACCGAGTTGCGCGCCCACACCGAAGACAAGGCCACCGTGCGCTATGTGCGCCACTCGCTGGACGCAGATGACGTACAGCGGCACATCGCGGCTGGCAAGCAATGCACCAAGCTGGCGATGACCTGGGACGACAAGATCTCGTTTGTACTGACCGACACGCTGGCTATCAAGCGCATCAAGCCGCTGGATATTCTGGATGAAGAAACCGACAAGCGCGCCAGCGGTGAAGATGAGCGCTTCGATGCCGACTTCGTGCTGATGGCGTCCGAAATTGCAAAAATGCTGGATGACCTGGTGTATGCGCTGGGTGGAGAAATGCCGGCGGCGATGGCGGCATAGTTGACCGTAAATCCGGATTGCGATGCCGTCCGGCTCGTAAAACTGGCGGCGTGACTTTACTGCAGATAAAAAAAGACGAGCAATTTGCTCGTCTTTTTTCATGCTGGCGGAGTGGACGGGACTCGCCCATACCTTGCAGGCCGCCGATCGCACCAGGCGACTCCCTTCGAGTTTCACCGACGCCGCGCGAGCGACTACCTCCAGCCCACAAGATGCGCTGCATAAGCGGTCTCTAAAATCAGTACAAACAAAAATGCCCGCTTGCGCGGGCATTTGTATTTTGGCGGAGTGGACGGGACTCGAACCCGCGACCCCCGGCGTGACAGGCCGGTATTCTAACCAACTGAACTACCACTCCGAAACTACTTAACTGTGGCACTACAACGTCTATCTGATGGTGGGTGCTGAGAGGCTCGAACTCCCGACCTACGCCTTGTAAGGGCGCCGCTCTACCAACTGAGCTAAGCACCCAATATTCTTGCTTAGTTCAGATAAACATTCATCGTCTGTCACCAACGACTACAGAAGCAAGATTATAGGATGCATTTCACGTTTTGTCTAGGGAGTTTGCTGTTTTTTTATGAAATTCTCGCAAATTCTTCAATGCATTTTTGCCGACAGCCGAAGGACGACGCTTTTGAAGCGCCGGCGCACATTACTCTGTCTTTGCCGACGTTTCCTTGAACGCCCATAGCCTGCTGCCGGTGAAGTTCCAGCACAGGCCTATCCCTGTCGTGATCACTTGCGCCAGCCACGGATGCCAGTCCCAGTGGTTCACAAACAAGCTCATCAGGCCCAGGTTCAGGCACCAGCCCACTCCCAGCACGGTAAAATATTTCGATGCCGCTTCCATATGCGATTTGCCGCTGCCAAATGTCAGGAAATAATTCAGCACGTAATTCACCACCGAACCCAGGATATAGCCTATCGCCGATCCGGCCACGGTTGCCGATTTGCCGGACAGTGCCAGCGCGATTGCCACACATGCATATTGCACAGCGGTGCCTGACAGGCCGACTGCGGCAAAATGAAGAAATTGTTGAAGAACTGGCTTGGACATAAATAAAAGGGATATCCGGAAACGAGCGTATGGAGGAAAGGCGTGGCGGATTAATCAGGCCTGGCGCAGGATGGGCGGCAATGCCGGCAGAAACCCGCTTGCATTCTACTTGCTCCTGCCGAACGCCGCTTAATTAAAAAGTCGGCGTTACAAAGCGGTATTACCAATCGGCGCGGCAAAGCAAAAACCCCCCAGCCTTGCGGCTGAGGGGTTTTCTGGGATAAAAGCCTGACGATAACCTACTTTCACACTGGTTGCAGCACTATCATTGGCGC
>DATHMC010000219.1:0-3277 GCA_035487495.1 Undibacterium sp. | reverse complement strand
ATCGGCTTATGATTTTTTCGTCGGAAACGGTATCATGGCTGACCGTGCACCTGGCCTTGGCCGTTTGAGAATGCCCCTCCCGATAAGCTCGTTCTTGCTGGCTACCTGCTATAGAAAGTGGCGCTTGCGTCTGGCCATCATCCTGTATTTGCTGGTGTTAATACTCGGCTCCATTCCCGGTGCGCGTCTGAAGGTGGGGGCGCTGGCGTCAGGCGCGGTGCTGCATGCGTTGACCTATGGCGTGATTACCTTGCTGTTGTTTACGGGATTGAGCTACCCGCGGCGACGCAATGCCAGCACGGCGGTGGCGATCGTGGTGTTGATGGGGGCGCTGGACGAGTACGTGCAGAGCTTTTTTCCATACCGCTCCGCAACCGTGCATGACTGGCTGGTGGATATCGCCGCTTCCGCCGTGACGGCCGCGGCGCTGTGGATGTGGTGGCCTGCCGATGTCCGCAGTTCAGGCCCTCATTGATCCGAGGTGTCGCCCGCGACCAATCTTGCCATTCCCGCGGCATTGCTGTCCGGCTTGAGTTGATTCAATTCATTTAGTTCCTGCACCACCTTGAGCCGGTCGGCCTCGGAGCGATTCTGGCTGGCCTTCCATTTTCCTGCCAGGCGGGTGACGGGTATCTCTATGCCTATGATGGCGCCCAGCATTTTTTCTATATAGTCCGCCGGCGCATCGCCCACCTGCCAGGGAGTCTGCCGGATTGCCTCATGGCGCCTGGTCAGTCTTTCTACCAGCGCGCGCAGCCATACCGGGTCGTCGATGACGCGCAGTAGACCATGGGCGTGCACGGTCGCATAGTTATAAGTGGGCACCACCTTGCCGCTGATTTCCTTTTCCTCGTACCAGCCCGGCGAAATATAGTGCTGGGCACCCTGGAAAACGACCAGCGAATCGACCTCCCGGCTGGCAGTCTTCCACACGGGATTATTCCTGGCGACATGTGCGCGCAGGATGCCGTGCGGTGCGTCGGCTGTCGGCGCTGCGATTTCAAACGGGATGTGGTTGGCGTTCAGCCCGTCGGCGTCCAGCGTCACCAGCGTGCCCAAGGGATGCGTGTGTATCAGTTGATGCAGGACTTCCAGTCGTTCTTCTGCAAAATGGGCCGGTATGTACATGATCTCTCGAAGGGTTAATTTCCGGCTTCGACGACGATGTCGCAAGCCAGCGAATTGGCGATATAGCAGCCATCATGCGCCTGATGATGCAACTCGTCCAGTTGCGCCGCCGTCGGTTGCCGCTCGCCGGAGAACATGATGCGCGGACGCAGCGTGATCCGCGTAATGGCCAGTTTGCCCTTGCCGTTTTTGTCCATGATGCCGACTGCCTGGTCGCTATACTCGTCCACCGTGTAGCCTTGCTTGCAGGCCAGCCACAAAAAAACCAGCATATGACAACTGGAGGCCGCCGCCACCAGTGCCTCTTCCGGATCCACGTTGGCGGCAACCGACATCGGCAACGGTACCGACAGTGGCGACGAAGAGCCCGGCACTACCGCGCCGCCGTCAAATTTCCATTCATGACCGCGGCTGTAACGGTTGTCGGTAAACGTCTGATCGCCGCGCTGCCATTCTATATTTGCCGTGTACTGATGCATTACTTTTCTCCAGGAATAATTTTATGCTTTGCGCTTGATAATCCAGCCATTGGCGACCGCCTCAAACCCCACTTTGGGATAGTAGGGCATCGCACTGGGCGCGGCCAGCAACAACAGCATTGTGCTATCGCCGCTGACTTTATGGACAAGGTCTATTAACTCCTTGCCGATGCCGCTTTTCTGGTATGCGCTGTCCACCGCCAGATCCGACAGGTAGCAGCAAAAACTGAAGTCCGACAAGGCCCTCGCCACGCCGACCAGCAAGTCGCGGTCCCACGCAGTAACCAGGATGTTGGCGTGTTCCAGCATCTTGGCCATTCTCGGCAAGTCTTCGATGGGCCTGGCGATGCCGGAGCGTTTAAAGACATCGGCCAGTTGTCCGGCGCTGATCGGGCGTTTTATTTCATAGGTGATATTCGGCATGGCGTCGGGGAATTTGTGATTGGAACAAGGCTCATCCTAAAGATTTAATTGGCTTTCTAAAAGTGCCAATAAATGCTATTTTAAAGATGCCAATTTTGAGAGGCATCGCCCAAATTTATGCACAAGACACAGTTACTTGCCAGTTTGCAACTAGACCGGGACTCTGCCACGCCGATGTTCCGGCAATTGTATGCGGCGATCAAGCAGTCGATACTTGGCGGAACAGTGGCGCCGGGGATGCAATTGCCGCCCACGCGCGATTTTTGCCGCTTGCTGGATATTTCGCGGCAAACGGTATTGAATGCCTATGCGCAATTGATGGCGGAAGGCTATCTGCAGGGATCGGTAGGCAAGGGCACCTTCGTCAGTGATCAGCTTCCCGCCCTCTCCAGGAAGGATGCCGGCAAAGAGTCGGCGGGGCCGGGCGAGATGCCGGGGCCTGCTCCCGCATTGCGTCCGTTGTCGGAACGTGGGCTGCGGTTTGCCCATGCAGACGGAAGAATGAATTTTCACCAGGGCGGTCCGCGTGCTTTTCGTGTTGGCATGCCGGGGCTGGAAATTTTTCCGTTTGATGTCTGGAGCCGGCTGGAGGCCCGGCGCTGGCGGCGCCCCGGCGGACATCTGGGGTACGGCGATCCGGCCGGCTACCTGCCTTTGCGAGAAATGCTGGCGGTATACCTGAAGGCCGCGCGCGGCGTCGACTGTGCCGCCGAGCAGATCATCATCACGTCGGGCTCGCAACAGGCCCTGTTCCTGCTGTCCAGCATGCTGTTGGACCCCGGCGATGCGGCGTGGATGGAGTCGCCCGGTTATCGCGGCGCGAGTGCGCCGCTGCATGCGGCCCAGGTCCGCCTGTGCCCTGTTCCTATCGATGCGCAGGGCCTGTCGGTGAAGGCCGGGGCGCAGCTGTACCCGGATGCCAGGCTGGTCTACACCACGCCTTCGCATCAGTTGCCGCTGGGAGTGACGATGAGTCTGCAGCGCCGGCTGGAACTGCTGGCCTGGGCCGGCACCAACAGGGCCTGGGTCATAGAGGATGACTACGATAGCGAATACCGCTACAGCGGCCCCACGCTGGCCTCGCTGCAAAGCTTGGACAGCGCCGGCTGCGTGATCTACGTCGGCACCTTGTCCAAGGTCTTGTTTCCCGGCCTGCGGCTGGGTTATATGGTGGTACCCGCCGGATTGGTGGAAGCGCTGACGCAAGCCAAGGCCGTGACGGATAAGCACACCGCGATTGCGCCGCA
>DATHMC010000218.1:0-14937 GCA_035487495.1 Undibacterium sp. | reverse complement strand
GGGCCGGATACTGCGGGAGCCCATTCTCACTCGCGCCAGGGCGCATGTTTTGCCGCTGGCATCAGGTAAGCGTGGCCGGGGTTTGCAGGGAGGGAGCATCGTCAGTGACAATCGCTCAAGGCCGCAGCGGATGGCCTGGAGCAGCCATGAAAAAAGCTCGCGCACCGCGAGCTTTTTGTGCCGCTCGATGTATTACGCGGTGGTGCTGATCGTAGTGCCGGTCAACTGCCCACTGGTATTTACCGTCGGCGGTGGCGGTAGGGGAGGCTGGTTTTCCTGCTGATCGATTTTATTGGATTCCGAGGCTGCTTTTGCCGCAGCTGCGGTTTGCGTCTTTTCAGATTGTGCGGTCTGCTGGGTGCTGGTACTGGCGGTCTGGCTGGAAGGCAGATTTTGATTATTGTCTACCGTGCCGGATTGGGGTGGACGATAAATAAACTGCGGCGTATTTGGATCTATGGGAGCCGTGGCCATGAGTGTCACCTGTCAGGTTGTGTAACAAGGTAGATTCTGGAGGTTCCAGAATAGGTCACGGCACATGCTAGTTCAAGGAGTTCCTCGAAATTTATTATAAAAAAAGATATATTTTTGTATCATTATTTCCCGTCGGGAATTTTTACGGCTTTCATGCCGATGCGGCCCGGCCTATTCGATCAGCAAGGCCATCAGGTAGTCGTCCACGTAGTGATCTTCCCCGGCCCGCTTGTAGAATTTTCGCAAGGTCCCTTCTTTTTCAAAGCCTGATTTTGCATACAGGGCGATCGCGGCAGGATTGTCGCTTTCCACGATCAGTTCTACGCGTTTGATGCCGATTGCGCGCAGGCTGGCGATGGCCTCCTTCAGCATCCTGGTCGCCAGTCCGCGCCCCTGGAATTGTGGATTGACGGCGAACGAACCTATGTAGGCGACGTGCCGGGCCCGGCCAGGATAGCGATTGCTTTTGTAGAAGCCGGCGATGCGCCCTTCCATTTCATGGACAAAAAAATTACCGCCGCCGATCAGTTCTGCATAGATAGCCTGGAATTCCTCGCGCGGCATGGGATCGTAGCCGAGGAAGGGGATGACCCTGTCATCCGTGTAGATGGAAAATACTTGGTCAAAATCGGATTCGGTTGCTGGTCTGCGCATGCGGTGCTCCAAAGCTTGATAACGGTCGTCTTCATTGTCGGCAGCGCATTATAAAGAAGTGCGGCTGCCGCCGGTCTGGCTGATGTCAGACTAATACTACCCGATCTCCTGTTTTTGGATAAAATCGGCGCATGAGTTCAAACACCAGTTCCCAGCGCCCCATTTGCGGCCTATGCCTGCGCCCCCAGCGCACCTGTATTTGCCAGTGGATCACGGCTATCGCCCCGGCAGTGGAAGTGATCATTTTGCAGCACCCGATGGAGGCCGGTAATGCCAAGGGAACGGCGCGCTTATTGCACCTGAGCCTGGCCGGCAGCCGCATACTGGCCGGCGAAGTATTCGATGCAGAGGCGCTGCAGGCCCTATTGCATGCCGGCTCCAGGCGTCCCGTCTTGCTGTATCCGGATACGCCGGACGACAAGGCCCTGGGTTTGACGCCGGCGCCGCCGCTGGAGCCGTCTTTGCTGCAAGTGCCTTCGCAACTGCGCCTGATCGTGCTGGACGGCACCTGGCGCAAAAGCCGCAAGATGCTCTACCTCAATCCCCTGTTGCAGCAATTGCCGCGCCTGCCTTTGCGCGACCCTCCGGCTTCGCAATACCTGATACGCAAAGCGCACGGACAGCATCAGCTATCCACGCTGGAGGCGGCTTGTTATGCGCTGATGAAGCTGGAAAAAAATGCCGGGAAATACCAGCCCTTGCTGCAGGCCTTTAGCGGCTTTATAGCGCAGCAGGACAGCTATGTGCATCAGCAAAGGCAATGACGCCATGCTGCATCCCACGCGCAGTCCGCGCAGTAGTGGCGCTACGAAAAATCATCATACTTTCTCCCAGCGTCCGGCTATATTTTTCAGCAACAGGCTGACCGCAGCCAACTGCCGATTCTGCACGCTGAGCAGCGTGCTTTCGCTGGTCAGGGCTGCAGTTTGCGCGGTCACGACGTTCAGGTAGCTGACGGTCCCGGCCTTGTATTGGTCCAGCGTGATTTCGACATTGCGCTGCGCCGCCTGCAATGCCTCTTGCTGCACCGCTGCTTCCTTTTGCAGGTGGTCGGCCAGTACCAGGTTGTCTTCGACCTCCTGGAACGCGGTCAGCACTGTTTGCCGGTAGGTGGCAGTGGCCTGGTCCGCGCTGGCCCGCGCCTGGTCGCTGGCGAGCTTGCGCTGGCCGCCGTCGAAGATGGCCTGCGCCAGCGAGGAGCCGAGCGACCAGAAAAGGTTGGGCGCGCTCAGCAGATTGCCGAATGAGGATTGACGGTATCCTACGTTGGCGGACAAGGTCAGAGCGGGAAAGAAAGCAGCGTCGGCGACGCCGATCTGTAAATACGCGGCAGCGACGCGGCGCTGGGCCGCGGCAATATCGGGACGTCGTTCCAGCAGCGTGGAAGACAGCAGCTCAGGAACCGCCGGCGGTACCGGCAACGCAGTGCTACGCTCCAGCGTGAGCGCCGATGGCGGCATTCCCAGCAGCACCGCGATGGCGTGTTCAAATTGGGCGCGCTGTATGGCTGTTTCCAGCAATTGCGCTTGCGCAGTCTTCAGCTGGGTCTGCGCCTGCAGCACGTCGCTGAGCGCTGCAACGCCGCCTTCGTAGCGTGCCCTGGTCAAGTCTAGAGAACGCTGATAGGCCTGTACGCTGCGCTCTAAAAGAGAATGTTGCGCCTCGGCGGTGCGCATGGAGAAATAGGTCTGCACCAGGGTAGCGTGGGCAGACAGCCCGGCTGCGGCAAGATCGTCGGCGCTGGCCTGGTACGAGGCCTGGGCGCCGGCGCTGGCTTGCGACAGGCGGCGCCACAGGTCGACCTCCCAGCTGGCGTCGGCCTGCAGCGATACGCTGTTGGCCGGATTCTGCACGGCGGACGTTGTCGAGGGCTGGTTTGACGACGTCGGTGTGGCGCTGCGCGTGGCGGCCAGCCCTACCGACAGCGTCGGAAAGAGCGCGCTGCGGCTGGCCACCATCACGGCACGGGCGCTGGCAACCTGGGCCAACGATATTTTCAGGTTCTCGTTGCCTATGGTGAGGCGCTGCGCCAAATCGTCCAGCACCGGATCCTTGAACAGGGCCCACCAGTCGTCCGGCACGGTGGCCGCATCGACGCCGGCGGCGTGCTGCCACAGCGCGGTTTCCTTGAACGGCTCCGGCGCCGGCACCGCTGGCGGTTCCACGCGGGTAATGGCGCAGGAAGCGATCAGCAATGTAAATGCGAGCGGATATAGGCGTTGCATAAGACGTGTCCTCAATAGCCTACGCAGTGGATAGTTGCGCGGAAACCTGATAGCTTGCTTTTTTCCAGCGCAGCCTGTCCATCAGGACAAACACCACAGGCGTTGTGTAGAGCGTTAGCAACTGGCTCAAAATCAGGCCACCGACGATGGCGATACCCAAGGGCTGGCGCAATTCCGCGCCGTCGCCGCTGCTCAGGGCCAGAGGGAGCGCGCCGAAGATCGCCGCCATGGTCGTCATCAGGATAGGGCGCAGGCGCAATTGCGCAGCGCGGTAGATGGCCGGCCCGGCGCCGATCTGGCCGGCATGTTGCCGCGTGATCGCGAAATCTATCATCATGATGGCGTTTTTCTTGACGATGCCGATCAGCAGAATGACGCCGATCAATGCAATGATCGAAAATTCGGTGTGGAACATCTTCAACGCGAGCAAGGCGCCGACCCCTGCCGAAGGCAGGGTGGAGAGAATGGTGATAGGATGGATCAGGCTCTCGTACAGCATGCCCAGCACCAGATAGATGGCGATGATGGCGACGCCGATCAGCAAGGGTTGCGAGGACAGCGATTGCTGGAAGGCGCTGGCCGTGCCCTGGAAGCTGCCGCGAATGGATACCGGCACGCCGAGCTTTGCCATGGCGCCGCCGACCGCCTTGGTCGCGTCCGACAGCGAAGCGCCCAGCGGCAGGTTAAAGCTGAGCGTGGCGGCCGGCGCGCCGCTCTGGTGGTTTACCGTCAGCGGCGTATTGGTCGTCTGCACGCGCGCGAAAGCGGACAGCGGCACTTGCTCGCCCGACCGGTTCGTCACGTACAGGCGCTTGAGCGTTTCCGCGCTTTGCAGGTACTGCGGCGCAAACTCCATGACTACGCGGTATTGGTTGAGAGGATTGTAGATCACGCCGACCTGGCGCTGCCCAAATGCGTCATTCAATGTGGTGTCGATGGTGTTCATGGTGATGCCCAGGCGCGAGGCGGCGCTGCGGTCGATCACTAGCGAGGTTTGCGTGCCGTTATCCTGCTGGTCGGTGCTGATATCGGTCAACTCGGGTAATTGGGATAGTGCACTGCGTACGCGCGGCTCCCAGGTACGCAGGATGCCGATATCGTCGGCCTGCAGCGCATATTGGTATTGCGAGTTGGTTTGCCGGCCTCCCATGCGGATATCCTGCACCGGCACCATGAACAGGTTGGAGCCGGGTTCGTGCGACAGTTTGCCCCGCAGCCTGGCGATCACCTTGTCGGCCGAGACCTTGCGCTGCGCCAGCGGCTTGAGCGTGACATAGGAATTGGCGGCATTGGTCTGGCTGCCGCCCGTGAAGCCGCTTACATTCGCCACTGCCGGGTCGGCTTGGAGAATCGCCATCAGGCGCTCCAGCCGCTGGCGCATTATCTGGAAGGAACTGCCCTGGTCGGCCTGCAGGCTGCAAACGATCACGCCCGTATCCTGCTGCGGGAAAAAGGTTTTTGGAATCGTCACATAGAGGTAGCCGTTGAGCGCGATCACGGCCAAAAGGGCAGCCAGAGCCAGCGGCTGATGCCTCAGCACCCACCTCAGCGAGCGCCGATAGCCGCGCAGAATGGCGGCGTTGAACCCGCCGGCGACGCGCGCCAGGCGGCCTGGCGCGCGTTTGCTTTCTCGTCGTTTCAGCAGCCTGGAGGCCATCATCGGCGTGGTCGTCAGCGACACGACCATCGATACCAGAATCGCGACCGACAGCACCACCGCGAATTCCCGGAACAGGCGGCCGATCACGCCGCCCATCAGCAGGATGGGGATGAATACCGCTACCAGCGACAGGCTGATGGACACCACGGTGAAGCCGATTTCGCGTGCTCCTTGCAGCGCCGCTTCACGCGGGGCCAGGCCGCGTTCTATGTGGCGGCTGATGTTTTCCAGCACTACGATCGCGTCATCGACGACGAAACCGGTCGCCACGGTCAGCGCCATGGCCGACAGATTGTCCAGGCTATAGCCGCACAAATACATGACGCCGCAGGTTGCCGCCAGCGAAACCGGGACCGCGATGGCCGGCAGCATGGTGGCCCGCCAGTTGCGCAGGAAGAGCAGGACGACAAAGATGACCAGGCCCATGGCAATCGCGATCGCGCGCTGCACCTCGCGCAACGACGCGCGGATGGTGGGCGTGCGATCGCTGATCACGTTCATCGCAATCGCCTGCGGGATCGACGCCTGCAGGCGCGGCAGGATATCGCGCACGCGCTGCACGGTTTCGATGATATTCGCCCCGGGCTGCTTGATCAAAAATAGCAGGACCGACGCTTTGCCGTTGGCTGCGCCGTAGTTGCGCACGTCCTGCACGGAATCCACCAACTCGGCCACATCGCGCAGCCGCACTGCCGCGCCGTTGCGGTAGGTAAGCAGCACCGGGGCGTACTCGGCCGCAGTACGGGCCTGATCATTGGCCCCGATCTGCCAGTAGCGCCCCTGGTCTTCCAGCGCGCCTTTGGGGCGGTTGGCATTGGTTGAAGTGATTGCCAGGCGCACATTGTCCAGGGCGATGCCCTTGGCGGCCAGCTTGTCCGGATCCAGCTCCACCCGTACGGCCGGCAACGCGCCGCCGCCGATATTGACCTGGCCAACCCCCTGCACCTGCGACAAGCGCTGCGCGAGCACGGTGGACGCCGCATCGTACATCTGGCCGCGGGTCAGCGTGTCGGAGGTCAGCGACAGGATCATGATAGGCGCATCGACCGGATTCACCTTGCGGTAAGTCGGATTGCTGGGCAGGCTGGTGGGCAGCAGCGTGCGTGCTGCATTGATCGCTGCCTGCACGTCGCGGGCGGCGCCGTCGACGTCCCGGTCGAGATCGAACTGCAGGGTGATATTGCTGGATCCCAGCGATGAGCGCGAAGTGATTTCGTTGACGCCGGCTATGGTGCCGAGCACGCGCTCCAATGGCGTCGCCACCGTGGCCGCCATCGTGTCCGGGCTGGCCCCTGGCAACGATGCATTGACCGAGATGGTCGGAAAATCCACCTGCGGCAACGGTGCGATCGGCAGCAGCCGGTAGCCCAGCACGCCGGCCAGCGCCAGGCCTACGGTAACCAGCGTAGTGGCTACCGGCCTGGCAATAAAAGGCGCGGCGATATTCATTTCAGGCCCTCGTCAGCGGCAATGTCCATCGTGCGTCCGTTGCGGCGTTCGCGCCAGTTTTGCAAACGCTGGGCCTGCGTTGCAAAACCCAGGTAGATCACCGGCGTGGTGAACAGGGTGAGCAGCTGGCTGACGATCAGGCCACCCACCATGGTGACGCCCAGCGGATGGCGCAACTCGTGGCCGGCGCCGGTTCCCAGCATCAGCGGCAGCGCGCTGAGCAGCGCCGCCATTGTCGTCATCAGGATGGGGCGAAAGCGTTGCAGGCTCGCAGAGTGGATCGCGGCGCGAGGCATCATTCCCTGTTCGCGTTCTGCCGCCAGGGCAAAGTCGATCATCATGATCGCATTTTTCTTGACTATGCCGATCAGCAGCACGATGCCGATAATGCCGACGATGCCCAGGTCCAGGCGTGCAGCCAGCAGCGCCAGCAATGCGCCCAGGCCGGCCGACGGCAGCGTGGAAAGTATGGTCACCGGATGGATATAGCTCTCGTACAGCACGCCCAGCACGATATACATCGTCACCACCGCGGCCAGGATCAGGAACAGCGTATTGGACAGCGATGCGCGAAAAGCTTCGGCGGCGCCCTGGAAACTGGTTTCTACGCTGATGGGCAAGTTGAGCTTGGCCTCTTCCGCCTTGATCGCATCCACCGCGGCGCCGAGCGACGCTCCCGGCGCGAGGTTGAAGGAAATGGTGGCGGCAGGGAACTGCGCCACATGGCTGATGGCCAGTGCCGCCGGCCGCTCGACAATCCGGGCTATCGACGACAAGGGAATCTGCACCGTGCTTACCGTGCCGTTTGCGGCGGGCACGCTGCCCGATACGTACAGTGATTCTAGCGCGCCCGGCCCCCGCATGAACTCCGGGCCGACCTCAAGCACGACGCGGTATTGGCTGGCCTGCGTGTAGATGGTGGAAATCAGCCGTTGTCCGAAAGCGTTGTACAGCGCGGTATCTATCGTGGCGACCGTGACGCCCAGGCGGCCGGCGGCTTCGCGATCAATCTGTATATACGCCTGAAGGCCCTGGTCCTGCAGGTCGCTGGCCACATCGGCCAGCTGCGGCACGGTCTTCAATTGCGCCAGCAATTTTGCGGTGGATGCGGCAAGGTCGCTTGAATTGGGTGAACTGAGTAAAAATTGGTACTGGGTCTTGGAGATGCGGTCTTCGATGGTCAGGTCTTGCACCGGCTGCATGTAGGCGGTGATGCCGGGCACGCGGGACGTGGCATCCGACAGCCGTTGAATGATCTCCAGGGCCGAAGCCTGGCGCTGGGCGAAGGGTTTCAGCGTGAGTTGCATGCGGCCGGTATTGAGCGTCGGGTTGGAGCCGTCCACGCCGATGAAAGACGCCAGATGATCGACATCCGGGTCCTTCAGGATAATCTCTGCCAGGGCTTGCTGGCGTTCCGACATGGCATCGAACGAGGTGGTCTGGGTGGCTTCGGTAATTACCTGGATCAGTCCGGTGTCCTGCGAAGGAAAAAAGCCCTTGGGGATGATGGCATACAGATAGCCGGTCAGCGCTGCGGTAAATACAAAAACCAGCAGCGTCATGCGAGGCCGGTCCAATACCCAGTCCAGTGCCTCCCCATACCTGGCAACCAGGCGATCGAAGGCGTTGGCGCTCCAGGTGGCCAGGCGGCCGTGCTTGCGCTCATGCTCGGGACGCAGCAGGCGCGCGCTCATCATCGGCGTGAGCGTCAGGGAAACAAAGGCCGAGATGAGTATCGATACCGCCAGCGTGATCGCGAACTCGTGAAACAGCCGGCCCACGACATCGCCCATAAAGAGCAGCGGGATCAATACCGCTATCAGCGAAACCGTCAGCGAAATGATCGTGAAGCCGATCTGCTTGGCGCCATTCAAGGCCGCTTGCATCGGCGTTTCTCCCTGTTCGACGTAACGCGCGATGTTCTCTATCATCACGATGGCGTCGTCGACGACGAAACCGGTGGAAATGGTCAACGCCATCAGGGTCAGGTTGTTGATCGAAAATCCGACCAGGTACATGACCCCGAACGTGCCCACCAGCGACAGCGGCACCGCAACGCTGGGTATCAGTGTTGCCGTGCCGCTGCGCAGGAACAGGAAAATGACCAGCACCACCAGCACTACCGACAGCAGCAGCTCGAACTCTGTATCGTCCACCGAGGCGCGGATGGTCGTTGTGCGGTCTGCGATGATCTGCACATCCACCGATGCCGGCAATGCTGCCACCAGCCTGGGAAGCAATGCCTTCACGCGGTCCACCGTCTGGATCACGTTGGCGCCGGGTTGGCGCTGCACGTTAAGAATGACGCCCGGCATGCGGTCGGACCAGGCCGCAAGATGCAGGTTCTCGGCATCGTCCACGACCTGCGCCACGTCTTTCAGGAATAGCGGATTGCCGTTTTTCCAGGCAACGACCAGATTCTGGTATTCGGCCGCCGACCGCAACTGATCGTTTGCATCAATGGTGGAAGCGCGCTGCGTCCCGTCAAAGCTGCCCTTGGGCTGGTTCACGTTGGCGGCGACGATGGCCGTGCGCACGTCGTCCAGCGCCAGTCCGAGCGATGCCAGCGTCTGCGGATTGGTCTTGATGCGGACCGCCGGCCGCCGTCCGCCGGCAATGCTCACCAGGCCAACCCCCTCCACCTGCGACAGTTTCGGCGCCAGCCGGTTTTCCGTCAGGTCGTGCAGCTTGATGACCGGCAGCGACGGCGAGGTGATGGCGATGGTCAGCACCGGCGCATCGGCCGGGTTGACCTTGCTATACACCGGAGGCATAGGCAGGTCGGTCGGCAACAGGTTGCTGGCGGCGTTGATGGCGGCCTGCACCTCCTGCTCGGCCACATCCAGCGACAGCCCCAGCGAGAAGCGCAGGGTGATCACCGATGCGCCGCCGGAACTGGTGGATGTCATCTGGTTCAATCCGGGCATCTGGCCGAATTGACGCTCGAGCGGGGCGGTTACTATCGTCGAGATCACGTCCGGGCTGGCGCCAGGGTAGAGCGTGGTCACCTCGATGGTCGGATAGTCCACTTCAGGCAGCGCCGACAAGGGCAGCAAGCGATATGCCAGCAAGCCTGCCAGCAGTATCGCCAGCATCAATAGCGAGGTAGCGACCGGGCGCTCGATAAAGACGCGAGAGACGTTCATGGCGTACCGGGGCGGGGCGAAGGAGGGGGAGAGGACGGAGCTTGCCGATTCGCGGCGCTGGACGCTGGTGCTGCGTCCTTCTGCGCATGGGCCTGGACGCCGCTGCCGGCGGGATTGGCCGCGGCCTGCCTGGCCGGGCCCGGGGCAATCACGTCCACCTTGGCGCCGTCGCGCAAGCGGTCGACGCCGTCGGTGACTACGTTGTCGCCAGCTTGCAGCGCCCCCTCAACGGCCATCCAGTCGCCGTCAACCGGGCCGCTCTTCACTGCCCGGGTGCTGACGGTCTTGTCGCTGTTGAGCAGATAGACGTAAAACCCCTGCGTGCCGCGCTGCACTGCGGCCTGAGGCACCGCCAGGCTGTTTGCCAGCGTGCTAACCTGCAGGCGCACGCTCACCGGCTGGTTCGGGAATAATACATCGTCGTCATTGGCGAACAGCGCTTTGAGCTTGATGGTGTCGGTGCTGACGTCGATCGCATTGTCGGTGGAGGCGATATGCCCTACTGCCAAGCGCGTGCTGCCGCTGCTGTCCCAGGCTTCCACCGGAAGAGGCGTATCCGAGTTCAGTTTTGCGGTAATCTGGGGCAGTCGCGCGGACGGTACGGAAAAAATCAATGCGATCGGCTTCGTTTGCGTGATGGTGACCACACCGTTGGCATCCGACGGCTGGACCACATTGCCGAGGTCGACCTGTTTCAGGCCGGCGCGTCCTGCGATGGGGGCGACTATGCGGGTATACGACAACTGCAATTGCGCGCTGTCCACTACCCCTTTGTCCGCTTCCACCGTTCCCTCAAGCTGTCTCACCAGCGCAATTTGTGTATCAAGCTGCTGCTTGGGAACGGCGTCCTTGGCGACGAGGTCACGGTAACGGGTGAGGTCGATGCGGGCATTCTCCAATTGCGCCCTGTCACGCGCCAGCGCACCTTTGGCCTGGGCGAGGCTGGCTTCAAAGGCGCGCGGATCGATGATCGCCAGGACCTGATTGGCCTTCACTTGCTGGCCCTCCTTGAAATTCAGGCTCTGCAGGACACCGCTGACCTGTGCGTGAACGGTGGCGGTATTCGAAGCCGTGATGGTCCCGATGGCGTTAACGGTGACGTGAATATCGAGCCGGCGCGCCGGTTGCACCGACACCGGCTGCGACTGGGTTTTGCCGCCGCCGCTCTTTCCCGCCGAGCCCGCCGGGCCTGCCGTTTGGGCGGACGCGTCAGCGGCCCCTGCGGCGGAACGTGATTTCCACCACCACAATGCCGCGCAGGCCGCTAGCAGCAATATCCCGGCTAGCATCCATGGGCTAGTTCTGCCAAGCTGCGCTACACGCCGGCGTTCCGGGCGGGTTGCTGAGTGCGGCGATAGGCCGGCGTTAGCGTGAGTTTTCATGGGAGATCAAAAGCGCAGGGGCGGATTCGGGAGCAATGAAACCGGATCAGGCTGGATGCATGTCGTGAGCGGCCGTGCGGATGTCTGGCCGCGCATGGCCGATGTGGATGGCGTTTGGTGCTGCAGCGATGGTCTTGACGAGGGAGTTTTTTGCGCAAAAAACCGGCTCATGCCATTGCGGGCATTCAGTTTTCCGTAATTTCGATCACCGAAATCGGCTTTCACAATAATTTCTTCCGCGAAAACTATCACATATAAGTCATAGATCCGGCCAAACGGCGCACAACGCGAATGAGGCGCAAGCTCACAGATGCGATTTCGATCAGCACTAAAAGTTCAGTGATCGAATGCAGGGTGTTGAAGATATCTTGAAATGAGCATAGCACAAATGCCCGGCAATGTAAGTTCGCCCGGTCCCGGCGGCAAGATGCCGATTGGAAACGCATGCAGCGATTGTGCATGGCGCAAATTTGCCGGCAACGGCATTCAATTTTGCAGGGAAGAGTCAAGGACAGGCAATCTCAGGCCGTTGACGTTTGAGTTAGAACCAGGGGGGGCCGAGAGAACCGGCCTGCCTCCAGAATCGGCTCTTATCGCGCCGCGCATGGCGTGCGTCCCCGGCAGCTTTCCGGGCGCAGCGGGCAAAAAAAATCCCCCCACAAATTTGTGAGGGGATTTTAGCAGCTTGGCCTGGCAAACCCGCGCCATCCTGGGACAGCTGGGGTTTGCCCTGCGGGCTTTTTGTAATCCTTGCGGAATTACATCATGCCGTCCATACCGCCCATGCCGCCCATACCACCCATGCCGCCGCCCATGCCGCCAGCAGCTTTGTCTTCCGGCAATTCAGCTACCAGAGCATCGGTAGTCAGGATCAGGCCGGCAACAGACGCTGCATTTTGCAATGCGGAGCGTGTTACTTTAGCTGGGTCCAGAACGCCGAGTTCTACCAGGTCGCCGTAAGTGCCGTTGGCTGCGTTGTAGCCGTAGTTGCCAGTGCCTTGCAACACTTGGTTAACAACAACAGATGGTTCGTCGCCAGCGTTGGCAACGATCTGGCGCAGAGGTTCTTCGATAGCGCGCAGAACGATCTTGATACCGGCTTCCTGATCAGGATTGTCGCCCTTCAGGTCTTTTACATTGGCACGAGCGCGCAACAGGGCAACGCCGCCGCCAGGAACGACGCCTTCTTCAACCGCAGCGCGAGTAGCGTGCAATGCATCTTCCACGCGTGCTTTTTTCTCTTTCATTTCAACTTCAGTTGCAGCACCAACCTTGATCACGGCAACGCCGCCTGCCAGTTTGGCAACGCGTTCTTGCAGTTTTTCACGGTCGTAGTCGGAAGTCGCTTCTTCGATTTGCGCGCGGATTTGTTTAACACGTGCTTCGATACCTGCAGCTTGGCCGGCACCGTCGATCACGGTAGTGTTTTCTTTACCGATTTCGATGCGTTTAGCTTGACCCAGGTCAGCCAAGGTGACTTTTTCCAGTGTCAGGCCGACTTCTTCAGCAATCACTTGGCCGCCGGTCAGGATAGCGATATCTTCCAGCATTGCCTTGCGACGATCGCCGAAGCCTGGAGCTTTAACAGCTGCAGTTTTCAGGATACCGCGGATGTTGTTCACCACCAGGGTTGCCAGCGCTTCGCCATCTACGTCTTCAGCGATGATCAGCAGTGGACGGCCGGATTTTGCAACTTGCTCCAGTACCGGCAGCAGATCACGGATGTTCGAGATTTTTTTGTCGAACAACAGCACGAACGGGTTTTCCAGGATAACGGATTGTTTCTCTGGGTTGTTGATGAAGTATGGCGACAGGTAGCCGCGGTCAAACTGCATACCTTCAACGATGTCCAGCTCGTTGTTCAGGGATTTGCCGTCTTCAACTGTGATAACGCCTTCCTTGCCCACTTTGTCCATTGCCTTGGCGATGATGTCGCCGATGTCTGCGTCGGAGTTAGCGGAGATGGAACCAACTTGAGCGATTTCCTTGTTGGTAGTCGTAGGTTTTGCCAGGTTTTTAACTTCAGCAACAATGGCGATAACTGCCTTGTCGATGCCGCGTTTCAGGTCGGTTGGGTTGAAACCCGCTGCAACGTATTTGAAGCCTTCGCGAACGATAGCTTGTGCCAATACGGTAGCAGTTGTCGTGCCGTCACCGGCGTTGTCGGAAGTGCGGGAAGCAACTTCTTTCACGAGCTGCGCGCCCATGTTTTCCAGCTTGTCTTTCAGCTCGATTTCTTTGGCAACAGATACACCGTCCTTGGTGACTGTCGGGGCGCCGAAAGAGCGCTCCAGGACAACGTTACGGCCTTTAGGGCCCAGTGTTACTTTAACTGCATTGGCGAGGATGTTCACGCCGTTAACGATCTTGGCGCGTGCGTCGTCGCCGAAAATTACTTGCTTAGCTGCCATGTCAAATCTCCAGATACTTTAAAGGTAGATGCGGATGAGCCCATTTGCACACGGAGGCAAATGAGCCGCAAATTATTTCTGTACGATTGCGAAGACGTCTTCTTCGCGCATAACCAGGACTTCCTTGCCGTCAACTTTGACAGCCTGGCCAGAATATTTGCCGAACAATACGAGGTCGCCGACTTTGACATCCAGCGGACGTACTTTGCCGTCGTCGAGCAGTTTGCCCGCGCCAACTGCCAGAACTCGACCTTGATCCGGTTTTTCAGCGGCTGCGCCGGGGAGAACGATACCGGATGCAGTTTTTTCTTCTTGTTCCAGACGTTCGACGATCAAGCGGTCATGCAAAGGACGAAGATTCATACAAGCTCCTTAAGTTAGCTATGAGTTAGCTATGGTTGTAACAAAAAATGAATATTAGGCTTTGTGCTGCAGCAAGCCGCAGCGTTGCCAAAGACATAGGATTATTCTCAAGCCAGGGAAAAGACTGTTAGCACTCTCTCCCGACGAGTGCTAATTATAGGGGCGAGGTTGTTGTTTTTCAAGAAGAGAAAATAAGATAAATTAATTTTTTCTTAATAATCAGGGATTTAGGGGATGGCAAGTGCTTTTTAGATATGCTCAATGCAATTTAATTTCCCTGGGCTAATAAAAATCTAAATTCTGGGACGATATTGCGAATTTTCGATTCCTGCGGCCAGGCTTATTTCGCCGGCGTCTTCAAGGGCTGGTAGTCCGTCAACACGATCACGCCTTCGTAACGCGCATTGTCCAGCCTGAATGCCAGTCTGCGTTTGGGCGGATCGGTGACCAGCAGCAGAGGTTCATAAGACACGTCGCGCGCATCGAATGTGGTTTGCAGCCATTTCCCGACCTTGCCTTCCGCCTGGTCTTGTATATCGGCCAGTATTTGCAGGATTTTCCAGTAATGCTCCGGCCGGGCTTGCCGTATCCGCGCCAGGTCTTTTGCATTGTCGATCCGCATGGATTGCGGCGTTTCTTGCTGGCCGTCCGCGCGGATGATTTCTGCGGCGCCAGGCGCCGGCGATATGCTGAACAAGACTCCTAGCATGCCCACGGCGCCGAGGATTCGGATAGAGCGCTTCATCAGTTCCCCCTTGATGTAAAAAAGGTAGCAAAAGCAGGCTTGATAATTTGACTACCCTGTATCGCAAGGGTTCCGCGCACGCTGGGAAACTTCCGCGCACCTAGGCGGAAGATGGGTGTGTAATTGCTGGAATGGAATTATTATGGGTCGGACACAGTTCGCCAATACTATGCATCCGATTAATAAAAACTATAGATTTAAATATCTTTTTCCACTGTGAATTTTTTGCATTGCCACCAGATATACAGGGTTGGGGCGTTGTCGGATGGACGGCGCATCCGGCGAATTACTGCGCCAACTTTGAATACAGGTCATCCTGTCACACCTGAGTTGGCAATTAGGATTATCATAGATTTAAGTTTTCTCTAGAAGGAGATTGTCATGACCCGCAAAACCCGTATCGAGCTGTACCGCAATATCGGTATCAG
>DATHMC010000217.1:0-15615 GCA_035487495.1 Undibacterium sp. | reverse complement strand
CCAGGCCTGGCAACAGGCGCAGCAGCTGGGCGCTTTCGATATGCTGTTCTTCAATCGGCACGGATATCTGACTGAGGGCGGGCGCAGTAATGTGCTGCTGCAAAAGAATGGCCGCTGGACCACGCCGCCCCTGAGCGACGGCGTATTGCCGGGGGTGATGCGCAGCGTCTTGCTGGAGGACCCGGCATACCAGCTGACGGAACAACAGGCGACGCTGGAAGATTTGCGCGACGCCGACCAGGTCATGTTATGCAATGCGCTGCGCGGCGCATTTAAGGTGGACGTGATTTACTGATGCCGCCGCGGGCAAGCGGCGAGTGCGTCCGCATGTCAAGGAAGATAGCAGGCTCAGGGCGCGCCTTCCAGGCGAACGCGACTCAGCATTTCGTCCGTCAGCCAGGTCTGCAGCCAGCCGGCGATCTGCGGCGCGCTGGCCGGACTGCGGCCCGCGGCAAGCGCGCATACCTCGGCGAAGCTTTGCCCTGCCTTCAGACCCTGCAGCGCTGCGTGTTCTTCGCCGGCCATCGAGCGGAAATGCGACTGTAAATCCTTGCGCCAGATCAGCCACGGCGTCGCCAGTGCTTCCCGCTCAGCGGCAGGCGGCTCTCGCCCTGCGTTGAGCGCCTGCCAGATCGCCACCGTATTCCATTGCATCTGCAGGAAATGCAGCGACGGCTGGCAATCAAAACCCAGGTATTGCCACTGCTCGGCCGTCAGCGGGCGCAAGTCGTCCAATGTCAATACCGGCTGGTCCGCCGCGTCGAAGGCCAGGCTGAGCGTCCACTCGAAGGCCGCCAGTTCGGCGACGACCGGGTGCTCCGCCAGGCGGGCCGCCAGGAAGGCCGGGAACTGCGCGCCGTACCAGCGCAGGTTGCGCAACTGCGAGGGATGGGCATCGATATAGTCCAGGCAGAGCTGGTAGAACATATCGTCCCCCAGGTAGCCGTGGGTGTTGCCGTAGGCCTCGGCCAGGGCGTCGCGGATGCGTATCCGATAGGCGTTGTAATAGATGGCCAGGCGCTCCGTCGCCGGCAGGCCGAACTGTTCCCTGATGTCGGCCAGTATCGCGGGTTGCACGGCGTCCGTGCCCAGCACGTACTGCTGGAATTTGTCCTGGATCGCTTGTGTCGCGGCGGCGGGGACTGGTGTGCTCATGCGTAGGCCTCGCGCGGGCTTGCCGCCTCTTGCTGCACCTTGTGGGCGATGCTGCGGGCGATGTCCAGCTCGGCGACCAGGTCCGGCAGCGGCGGAATATTGTCGTCGCGTTCTATCATGCCGGCTACCTGCCCAAAGCGGCGCAACGCAGCGGCGTACAGGTCCCAGACCGGATCGACGATGGGGTGGTCATGCGTGTCTACGATGTGGGTGCCGTGGTTGCTATGTCCGGCCAGGTGGATTTGCTGCACGCGCTGCACCGGGATGCCGTTCAGGTAATCGTTAGGATCGAAACCGTGATTGAAGCTGCTGACATAGATGTTGTTGACATCCAGCAGGATCAGGCTGTCGGATTCCTCTGCTACCGCAGCGACGAATTCCCATTCCGGCATGCTGTCGCTATTGAAGCTGACATAGCTGGAGACGTTTTCCAGCACCAACGGACGCTCCAGGCTGTCCTGTACCCGGCGGATATTTGCCGCGACCAGTTTGACGGTTTCTTCGGTGTACGGCAGCGGCAACAGGTCATGCATATTCTTGCCATGCACCCCGGTCCAGCACAGGTGGTCGGAAATCCATAGCGGCTGCACGCGCTGCATCAGTTTCTTCAGGTCGCGCAGGTATTCCTCGCCGGGGCCTTGCGGCGTGCCTATCGACATCGACACGCCATGCATGACCATGGGATAGTCTTGCCGTATGCGGTCCAACATCGCGAGAGGTTTGCCGCCTGGCACCATATAGTTCTCGGACAGTATTTCAAACCAGTCTATCCGTTGCGGTCCGGCGAGGACCTGATGGTAGTGGTCGGTGCGCAAACCCAGGCCGAAGCCGGGCGAGGCGGTGCGAGTAGGCATGAACGGATTCTTCTTTCAATGAAAAAGGCTGCGCCGGCCAGCTTGCCGTCGCAGCAAATGCCGTTTCCCTGACGGGAGGCTGCGGGGAAATTGCCGCCGGAATTACTTCATCTCGCCAATCTTGCCGTTTTTGGCTTTGCATTCAGCGGCAGTCGTGGACAGGAAACCGTGGCCCTTGCAAGAGTTTTGGCCCTTGCAGGCGTTTTCTGCGGTCTTGCAATCTGCCGTGCCCTTGCAGCTATTGATGCCGAAACATTGGACTTTGGCGGCGCTGGCAGCGGTATCCGCAGCAAAGGAGGCGCCGGACAAGGCCATGGCAGCGGCAGCGACGGCGATCAGGGCACCAGTTTGAATAGCTTGTTTCATTATGTTCTCCAGTTTAAAAATTTGTCTCATGAAATATCAAGTGCGGTGCGTTGGAGCTCTTCTTCTCGCATCCTGCTGCATCGACTTATGCATCTGTCGCGACAATTCAGGATAACTTACAGCATAGGACAAAATTTTTTAGGGACAGGCAAAATCCGCAGGATAGTCACCGGTCTCGCCGAATTGCCTGCATTGTGCAAAATGGAGGCAAAAATTCCGCCGCCAGTTGTATCATCCTTGCGGACAGGCTACACTTGGGTCATTAACCGACCAAGCGGTCGGAAAATGCCCTAGAACAATAGAACCCATTTCATCGATAGCGTCTCGCCGGTATCGATGAAGTGGGTTCTGAATAATCGAAAACAATATTCAAAAACGAGGAGACATCGATGAAGAAGAAGTTTGCGTTGGCATTATTACCGGCCCTGGTATCGCTGCTGATGGCGGCGAATGCATCGGCACAGATCAAGATAGGCGTGAATGTTTCCGCGACCGGGCCCGCCGCTTCGCTCGGCATTCCGGAAAAAAATACCTTTGCGTTGCTGCCCAAGGAAATCGCCGGTAAAAAGATAGAGTACATCGTGCTGGATGATGCATCCGACACCACGACCGCCGTCAAAAATGCGCGCAAGCTGATTGCTGAAGACAAGATCGACGCGCTGATCGGTTCCACCATCACGCCTAATTCGCTGGCGATGATAGACGTGGCTGCCGAGAATGAATTGCCGATGATTTCCATGGCGGCATCCTCGGCGATCGTGCAGCCGGTGGATTCCAAGCGCTACTGGGTATTCAAGACCCCGCAAAATGATTCGCATATGGCCACCGCAATTACCGGACATATGGCCGATGCCGGCGTCAAGACCGTTGCTTTTATCGGCTTTGCCGATGCGTATGGCGAAGGCTGGTATAAGGAATTTTCCAAACTGGCCGATCTGCGCAAGCTGAAGCTCGTGGCCAATGAGCGTTTCGCCCGTAACGACACGTCGGTGACCGGCCAGATACTGAAGATCATGGCGGCCAATCCGGACGCCGTGCTGATCGCAGGCTCGGGTACGCCCGCTGCGCTTCCACAAAAAACGCTGAAGGAACGCGGCTATAAAGGCAAGATCTACCAGACCCATGGCGTCGCCAATAATGATTTCCTGCGGGTGTGCGGCAAGGATTGCGAAGGCACCTGGTTGCCGGCCGGCCCATTGCTGGTGGCAGAACAGTTGCCTACCGATAACCCGGTCAAGAAGTCGGCGATGAAATATCTGGCGGCATATGAAAAGGCCTATGGCGCCGGCTCCATCTCGACCTTCGGCGGCCACGCCTGGGATGCCGGCATGCTGCTGGAGACGGCGATCCCGTTGGCACTGAAAAAAGCGGAACCGGGCACCAAGGAATTCAGGGCGGCTTTGCGTACCGCGCTGGAGAATATCCACAACCTGGCCGTATCGCACGGCATAGTGAATATGAGCGCGACCGACCACCTGGGGCTGGATCAGCGTTCACGCGTGATGGTGCAAATTGTTAACGGTAAATGGAAATTGTTGGGCCAGGCTAATTGATGGCGCGGCATTTCATGTTTCAGAAGTAAGAGGGGGAGCGATCGCTCCCTTTTTTTAAGGGCAGCTTTGGCCTCTGGGCCGGCTCCTGATTGAAGGCCAGGCTGAAGCGTGCTACCCGTAGGTTCGTTGCCAATATAAGAGCGGCGAAATCGGGCCGGGACAGGGAAAAAGCGCGGCAAGGAGCGGCTCCCTTGCGAATAATCTTGATGCAGTATCCGGCGCCATTGCCGTCACCTTTTGTGCAACGAATTTGCGGGACAGGACACTACTCGTATGGATTTATCAATTGCCGCCATCCTGGCTCAGGACGGCATTACCAGCGGAGCGATCTACGCGTTGCTGGCACTGGCCCTGGTGCTGGTATTTTCGGTCACCCGCATCATTTTTATTCCGCAGGGTGAGTTTGTCGCTTTTGGCGCCCTGACCCTGGCGGCAATACAGTCGGGCAAGTTCCCGCATTCGATCACTTTGCTGGTCGCGCTGGGCATACTCAGCTTCGTCCAGGAAATCATCTCCATGTCGCGCGCGCAGCAGCGCAGTCCTGAATTTGTCCGCGATGCGGGCATCTCTGCACTGAAATTTGTCGTGCTTCCCGCCTGCCTGTGGTTCGCGGTCCGTCATCTTGCCGTGCAGGAGTGGCCGCTGTACGCACAGGTGGCGCTGGCGCTGGTGACCGTCATTCCTATGGGGCCGATGATATACCGGCTGGCGTATCAGGCGCTGGCGGAGGCCAGCACGCTGGTGCTGCTGATTGTTTCCGTCGGCGTGCATTATGCGTTGACCGGCATAGGCCTGGTCATGTTCGGCGCCGAGGGTTCGCGCACCACGCCGTTTTCCGATGCGCGTTTCGAACTGGGCGCGTTGGCCATTTCCGGCCAGAGCCTGGTGATCATCGGCGTGTCTGCGGCGCTGATCGTCGGCCTGTATTTGTATTTTGAACGCACCTTGTCCGGCAAGGCCCTGCGTGCGACTGCGGTGAATCGCCTGGGGGCGCAACTGGTCGGCATCGGCACCACGCAAGCCGGCCGCCTGGCATTTACGCTGGCGGCGGCGATGGGCGCATTCTGTGGGGTGCTGATCGCGCCGCTGACGACGGTCTACTACGACGGCGGCTTCCTGATCGGCCTGAAAGGCTTTGTGGGCGCGATCGTCGGCGGCCTGGTCAGCTATCCGGTGGCGGCCGCCGGCGCGCTGCTGGTCGGGCTGCTGGAATCCTATTCCTCGTTCTGGGCCAGCGCCTACAAGGAGGTGATCGTATTTACGCTGATTATTCCTGTCTTGTTGTGGCGTTCGCTCAGCAGCAAGCATAGCGATGAGGATGAAGAGTGATGAAGCAAGGTGTCAATCGCATTTACCTGGTATTCGTGGCCGCCGTCATCCTGCTGCCGCTGCTGCCCACGCCCGAGTTCTGGATCACGCTGGCGAACTACATAGGCTTGTATGCGATCGTCGCATTGGGCCTGGTATTGCTGACCGGCGTCGGCGGCCTGACTTCGTTTGGACAGGCGGCATTTGTCGGGCTGGGCGCCTACTCCACCGCGTACCTGTCCACCAGCTGCGGCCTGTCGCCATGGCTGGGCCTGCTGGCCGGCTTGGCGCTGACGATGCTGGCCGCGTATGCGATAGGCATTATCACGATGCGCCTGTCGGGGCACTACCTGCCGCTGGGCACGATAGCCTGGGGCCTGTCGCTGTTTTTCCTGTTCGGCAACCTGGAGTTCCTGGGCAAGTACGACGGGCTGAACGGCATCCCCCCGGTTGAAGTATTCGGCTTGAAACTGGATAGCGGTCGCCGCATGTATGGGCTGATCTGGCTGATGCTGTTGCTGGCGATTATCGCCGTGCAAAACCTGCTGCAATCGCGGCCCGGCCGCGCCATCCGCGCGCTCCGCGGCGGCGGTGTGATGGCCGAGGCAATGGGCGTCAATACCGCCAGGATGAAAGTGATCATCTTTATCATTGCGGCGATGCTGGCCAGCGTGTCCGGCTGGCTGTACGCGCATTTGCAGCGCGCAGTGAATCCTACGCCTTTCGGCTTGAATGCCGGCATTGAATACCTGTTCATGGCCGTGGTCGGCGGTGCCGGGCATGTATGGGGTGCGCTATTGGGGTCGGCATTGCTGACGCTGCTGAAGGACAAGCTGCAATCCATCCTGCCGGTGTTGCTGGGCGCCAACGGCAACTTTGAGATCATCGTCTTCGGCATCTTGCTGATACTGTTGCTGCAAAGGGCCAGGGACGGCGTGTGGCCCTACCTGGCCAAGCTGTTTGCCAAATGGTTGCCGGCCGCCCCAAGGATTGTGGTTCCCGAGCATGCGCAGGCGCTGCCGCACAGGGAAAAACCCGCCGTCGGCCAGGTGATACTGGAGGTGGAGCTGGCACGCAAGCAGTTCGGCGGGCTGGTGGCGGTCAACGACATGCAGTTTCAGGTCGGCGCCGCGCAGATAGTCGGCCTGATCGGCCCCAACGGCGCCGGCAAATCAACCATGTTCAATCTGGTGACGGGCGTATTGCCGCTGACTTCAGGCGAGATACGTTTCTTCCGCGACGGCAGTTTGCAGCCGATCAGCGGCTTGCCTTCGCGCGAGATCGTCAAGCTCGGCATAGGGCGCACCTTCCAGCACGTGCGTTTGTTGCCGACCATGAGTGTGCTGGAGAATGTTGCGATAGGCGCCCATTTGCGCGCCAAACATGGCGATATCAGCGAAGTGATCGCCAGCGTGCTGTGCCGCAACCAGAAGATGGAAGATGCGCTGCTGCTGGAAGCGAAACGGCAGTTGGAGCGCGTAGGCCTGGGAGTGATGCTGTATGAAGAAGCCGGCAGCCTGGCGCTGGGGCAGCAGCGCATCCTGGAAATTGCCCGCGCGCTGTGTTGCGATCCCAGCCTGCTGCTGCTGGACGAGCCGGCTGCCGGTCTGCGCTACAAGGAAAAACAGGAGCTGGCGAGTTTATTGAAGAAGCTGAAGGCCGAAGGCATGAGCGTGCTGCTGGTCGAGCACGACATGGACTTCGTGATGAACCTGACCGACCACCTGGTCGTGATGGAGTTCGGCACCAAGATTGCAGAGGGTTTGCCGCAGGAGGTGCAGCAAGATCCGGCAGTATTAGAGGCTTACCTCGGCGGCATAGACTAAGGTCAATAGCCTACTCGTATAAAGAAAGAATATGACGACACCTTTACTTCAAGTCAGCGATCTGCAGGTCTTCTACGGCAAGGTGGAGGCTTTGCATCGCGTCAGCATCCAGGTCGGCGCGGGCCAGATCGTCACGGTGATCGGTCCCAACGGCGCCGGAAAATCGACGATGCTGAACGCGATTGCCGGTGCGCTGCCGGCCGGCGGCAGCATCCAAGGCAAGGTCTTGCTGGATGCGCAGGCATTAAGCGGCATGGCGATAGAAAAGCGGGTGGCGCGCGGCATGTGCCTGGTGCCGGAAAAGCGCGAGCTGTTTTCCAGCATGCGGGTGGAGGACAATTTGCTGCTGGGCAGCTATCGCCGCTATCAGGCCGGCGAAAAGAATCATGCCGACCAGTTGCCGGTCGTATATGAGCTGTTTCCGCGCCTGAAGGAGCGGCGCAGCCAGGAAGCGGGCACCTTATCCGGCGGCGAGCGCCAGATGCTGGCGCTTGGGCGGGCCTTGATGGCCAAACCGCAATTGCTGATGCTGGATGAGCCCAGCCTGGGTCTGGCGCCGTTGATCGTCAAGGAAATTTTCCATATCATCCAGCGCCTGAAGCAAACCGGCGTGGCGATTTTGCTGGTGGAGCAGAATGCGCGCGCCGCGCTGCAGGTGGCGGATTATGCGTATGTGCTGGAGACTGGCGAGATCGCCCTGCAGGGAGCTGCGTCCGAGCTGGCCAACGACCAGCGCGTGATCGATACTTATCTGGGGCTGGCAAAGAAGACCGGCTGAGCGTTGATGCTACATCACTCTTGCCGGCGGTCTGCTTCCGAGCGGCGGTCTGCTTCCGAGCGGCGGCGCTCTTCCCTCACCTCCAGCCTGTAGCTGCGCCTTTTCTTGGCGGCGCGGCGCTTTTCCTTGGCCCTGACCAGCAGGACGGCCAGTACTAAACCGCCGACGACGATGGCGCATAGCAGGAAGGCCCACAGGTCGGATTCGATGTTGCTAGCAGAAGTCATACTGTCTGGGGTCCATGCGTCGGGGCGAACTGCGGTTGTCTGTTCCGGAATTGGATACCGGGCCCTAATCTTGTCGTTTTTGCTCTATTTCTTTTAATCACTGCGATTGTACAACCAGCGCATGTTTTGGTGAATAGCCTGTTGTTTCTTAAGCGGGTTTGCCCGGCGCCGCATCATTTGCCGTGAATTTGGCCGCAAACGGGGCAGGCACTGTTTCTTGCTATCTTGATCTGGGTCCACGCCATATTCTGCGCGTCCAGCAGCAGCAAGCGGCCGGCCAGAGATTTCCCCAGGCCCATGATCAGCTTCAACGCTTCCGCCGCCTGCATGGTGCCGATGATGCCCACCAGCGGCGCAAACACCCCCATCGTCGAACACAGCATCTCCTCGAACTGTTCGCCCGGCGGGAACAGGCAGGCATAGCACGGGGATGCCTCGTCGCGGGCGTCGAACACGCTGATCTGGCCGTCGAAAGAGATCGCCGCGCCGGACACCAGCGGCCGCCGATACTTGACGCAAGCCTGGTTGACGGCATGGCGGGTGGCAAAATTGTCGCTGCAATCCAGCACGATGTCGGCCCCCTGGATCAACTGCTCCAGGCGAGCCCCTTCCGCCCGTTCTTTCAGGGCGACGATTTCCACGTCCGGATTGATCTGGTTCAGTGTCAGCCTGCCGGACGCGACCTTGGCCTGTCCTATGCGCTCGGTGGTGTGCAGGATTTGCCTTTGCAGATTGGTCAGATCCACCTCGTCATCGTCCACCAGCGTCATCTTGCCGACGCCGGCGCTGGCCAGGTAAAACGCGGCAGGCGATCCCAGGCCGCCCGCGCCTATGATCAGCGCATGGGAGGCAATGATTTTTTGCTGCCCCTCTATGCCTATCTCATCCAGCAGGATATGGCGCGAATAGCGCAGTAATTGTTGGTCGTCCATGGCGGCCGGGTTCCCTTGATGAAAAGCTGGACTCTATCTTAGCGCGTTACTAGCCGGGATGCGACGCGATAAAAAAAGGCCGCATGGGCTGCGGCCGATTCATATCGCCTTGAGGCTGGGAGCGCTTATTTTTTCTTGCTGTCCGTCTTGGATTCAGGCTTCGAGTCGGCACTGCCTTCTCCCTCGCCCCTCTTGTCATCTTCCTTGGCCACGGTGGTTTTTACCGGCAAGCCTTTCAGATGGTTCAGCGCTTGCGCCAACTGGTAGTCATCCTTGCTGCCGTATTCCAGCGGCTTGGCTTTCTTGGCCAGCGCTACCAGGCGTTGCTCTTCTTCCAGTTCGTCGACGACCTTGCCCTTGCCGGCTTCGGCTTCCTTGTCCTTGTCATTGATCAAGTGCTTTTGCAGATCCGATTCGCGGGTGCGCAGCACATTAAAGCCGTCGCCGTCTGCGGTTTCCTCCACATTCAGGTCGGGTACGATGCCCTTGGCCTGGATCGAACGGCCATTCGGCGTGTAGTAGCGGGCGGTGGTCAGCTTTACCGCAGTGTCGGCCGATATCTGGCGTATGGTTTGCACCGACCCCTTGCCGAAGCTCTGGGTGCCGATAATGGTGGCGCGCTTGTAATCCTGCAATGCGCCGGCCACGATCTCGGAAGCGGACGCGGAACCGGTGTTGACCAGTACTACCATAGGCACGGACTTGATCGCTTCCGGCAATTTGGCGAGCGGATCGCCGACCGCGCGCGCCGCGTAAAATTCGCGCTTGGCGTAAAAGGTCGCCTTGGAATCAGGCAACTGGCCGTTGGTCGATACCACAGGAACGTCCTTAGGCAGGAAGGCCGCGGATACGCCGATCGCACCCGGCAACACGCCGCCCGGATCGTTCCTCAGGTCCAGCACCAGGCCCTTGATATGCGGATCCTGCGTGTACAGGGCCTGGATCTTCTTGGCCATGTCTTCTACCGTAGGCTCCTGGAACTGCGAAATGCGCAACCATGCGTAGCCTGGCTCGATGAGCTTGCCTTTGACGCTCTGTACCTTGATCGTCTCGCGCACGATGGTCACGACGATGGGCTTGTCCTCGTTTTTGCGGGCAATCGTCAGCGTGATCTTGGTATTCGGTTCGCCGCGCATCTTTTTGACCGCCTCATCCAGCGTCAGGCCCTTGACCGGCGTCGAATCGAGCCTGGTGATCAGGTCGCCGGGTTTCAGGTTGGCGCGGTAGGCCGGCGAGTCTTCTATCGGAGATATGATTTTCACATAGCCGTCTTCCATGCCGACTTCGATGCCGAGTCCGACGAATTTACCCTGGGTGCCCTCGCGCAACTCCCTGAAGGATTTTTTATCCAGGTAGGCGGAATGCGGGTCCAGCGATGCGACCATGCCGGAAATCGCCTCGGTCAGCAGCTTGCTGTCTTCAACCGGCTCCACATAGTCTGATTTGATCAGGCCGAACACATCCGCCAGCTGCCTCAGTTCTTCTACCGGCAGCGGCGCGGTCGCGTTCTTTTGCGCCATGGCGGAAAACTGCATCGATGCGGCGATGCCGGCCACCATGCCCAGACTGATCAAACCTATATTCTTGAGTCGCTTACCCATGTTTCACCTAATAATGCCGCTACTTGAAATTTTACCGGGCGATCCGTCACATCAAACCTGAATCGCGCGTCGGTGATTGCTACTTGCCTACCCAAGTCATTGGGTCCTGGACCTGGCCTCGGTACCTTATCTCAAAGTATAAACCCGATTCCTCATTACCGCCGCTATTACCTGCACTGGCAATTGTATCCCCGGTCTTTACAATGTCGCCCACATGTTTCAGGACTGCCTGGTTATTGCCATAAATGCTAATGTATTCGCTGCCATGATCGACGATGATCATATTGCCGAAGCCTTTCAGCCATTGCGCAAACACCACCTTGCCGGTGGCGATCGCCTTGACCTCGGCGCCTTCCACGGCGCGGATGAACAAGCCCTTCCAGCTGGGGCCGTCGGCGCGTTTGCTGCCGAACCTGGCGATCAGCTCGCCTTTGACCGGCAGCCGCAGCTGGCCCTTCAGGCGGCTGAACTCGCCGTTATTGGTGCCCGGCACCGGCGTCAGCTCATTTCTGGCGACGGCCTTGGGCGGCGGCTCATCGGCATCGATGGCGTCCGCCGGATTGGGCTGCTTGCCGGGCTTCTTGCCCTGCGCCAGCGCTTTCTCGCGCTGCGCCTTTTGCAGCGCCAGCCTTTCCTGGCGCTGTTTTTCCAGTTGCGCGGCCCTGGCTTGCTCTGCCTTGATTTGTTCTTCTATCAATTTATTCAGCTGGGTGACCAGGGCGCCCAGGCGCTGCTCGTCTTTTTGCAGGTTGTCGGCCTGTTTCTTCTGGCTGTGCAGTTTGTCCGCCAGTTGCGCCAGCAATGCGGCGCGGCGCTTTTTCTCGGTTTCCAGCGCGGCCTTGTGCCCGAGCTCTTCCTGCGCTATTTCATCCAGCTCTTCCTTGGCATCCCTGGCGTCTTCGGTATTCTTGGTGACTGCCTGCAAGCTGGCGTGCAAGTCGTCTATCATCTTGGCCTGGGTTTGCGACACATAGCCCATGTATTGCAAGTCGCGGTTGATGCGATTGGGATTGTCGCCGGACAGCAGCAGTTTGATGCGGTCGCTGTTGCCGCGCATATACTGCCTGCGCAGGAAGTCGGACAGTTGCTTCTTTTGATTTTCGACCTTGCTCTGCAGGCGGCTTTGTTCTTCCGCCAACTGCGTGAGCCGGGTCTGGGTATCAGCCTGTTCTTTTTGCAAATCGCGCAGCGAGCGATTGGCTTCCGATATGGATTGCTCGGAAGAGGCGAGGGCATCGCTGGCCTGGTCCTTGGCGGTTTCCGTCTTGCTGATATCGTTTTTCAGCGCATTCAGTTTTTGCCGCAGCTCGGCCCGCTCCGCTTCCGCGGCGGTCTTTTGCGCGGCACGGGTGCTGGCGGCGAGGGCATCGCCCTGCAGGCCTGCCCACAGCAGCAGGCCGCAGACCGACAGGGCAGGGCGTAGATACAACTGCTTCATGGAGTGGGCGCGGGCGATTACTTGGCCTTTCCCTGGCTGGCAACGGCTTGCATTGCTGCCTCGATGGCAGACTGGTCGCCCAGGTAGTAGTGCCTGATCGGCTTCAGGTCGGCATCCAGTTCATACACCAGCGGCTGGCCGTTGGGAATATTCAGGCTGACGATGTCGGCGTCGCTGATGCCGTCCAGCATCTTGATCAGTGCGCGCAGGCTGTTGCCGTGCGCAGAAATGATGATGCGCTTGCCGACGCGTATCGCCGGCGCAATGCTGTCGTCCCAGGCCGGCATTACCCGCTCTACCGTGTCTTTCAGGCATTCAGTCAGCGGAATCTGCGCGCGCTGCAGGCCGGCGTAGCGCGGATCGGCATATGAAGTGCGGGGATCGTTTTCTGCCAGCGGATTGGGCGGCGTGTCATAGCTGCGGCGCCATACCAGCACTTGTTCGTCGCCGTACTTGGCGGCGGTTTCCGCCTTGTTCAAGCCTTGCAGGGCGCCGTAGTGGCGCTCATTCAGGCGCCAGTCATTGATTACCGGCAACCACATCATGTCCATCTCGTCCATGGTGAGCCACAGAGTGCGGATGGCGCGTTTCAGTACCGAGGTATAGGCGAGATCGAAGCTGAAGCCGGCCTCCCGCAATAGCCTGCCTGCCTGGCGGGCCTCAGCGGCGCCTTTTTCTGTCAGGTCCACATCGGTCCAGCCGGTAAAGCGATTATCCAGGTTCCAGGTAGATTCGCCGTGGCGCATTAAAACGATTTTATACATGGTTGATAGTAGGGAATGAGAAGATCGAATGCAGCTTTGCCTTCTATTTTATAATGATAGGGTTACCTAAAACCATTTATCCCCATTGGAATACTGTGAAATTCTTTACTGACAATCTTTTTAACCTCCTGTTGCTGTGCCTGATCATCGCTTCCGGCCTTGCTTTGTTGATACCCGTTTTGCAAAGGCGCGGCGCTAAAGTTTCCTTGCTGCAAGCTACGCAATACATGAACCAGGGTAAAACCCTGGTGCTGGATGTGCGCGATGCGACAGAGTTTGCTACCGGGCATTTGCAAAATGCCAAAAATATCCCGCTGGGTGAATTGCCGGACCGTCTCAAGGAAATTGAAAAATCCAAAAACGCTACCGTCATCACGGTATGCGAGCGCGGCGTGCGTTCCGCGAATGCGGAGTCCATACTGAAAAAAGCCGGGTTTGGCCAGGTGTTCAGCCTGGAAGGCGGCCTGAGTGCATGGAAGTCGCAAGGCTTGCCGACAGTTAAGTAATCAGCGCAGGAGAGAAAATCATGACGTCCCATGTAGTAATGTACAGCACTGCCGTTTGCCCCTATTGCGTGATGGCTGAGCGCTTGCTGAAATCCAAGGGTGTGGAGAACATAGAGAAGATCAGGGTGGACCTCGATCCCGTGATCAGGGAAGGCATGATGCAAAAGACCGGGCGGCGTACTGTGCCGCAGATTTACATAGGGGAAACCCACGTCGGCGGCTTTGACGACCTGTCGGCTTTGGACCGCGCCGGCAAGCTGGAACCCCTGTTGCAGCAAGCTTGATTGCTGTCTGGGCATACTGCTTGTTAGAATAGCGAGTTGCGGGCTTAAATCGGCCCGGATGCGGTTTGACTGCCGTACCTGGTTCGACACTGGCGCAAAACAGCCATTTTCGCAATCTCGCTGTTCATTATTAATCTTTTAGCATTTTAGAAAGTCTCACATGTCTGACGAAAATCTGCAGCCCGTATTTCAAATTCAACGCGTCTATCTGAAAGATTTGTCGCTTGAACAGCCTAATTCCCCAGCGATCTTCCTGGAGCAAGAAGCGCCTAGCATAGAAGTTGCGGTAGACGTAGGCGCAGAACAGATCGCCGAAGGTATCGTCGAGTCCACAGTAACCATTACCGTGACTGCAAAAGTCAAAGACAAGGTTGCTTTTCTGGTAGAAGGCAAGCAGGCTGGTATTTTTGAAGCGCGCAACATCCCGGCAGATCAACTCGATCCATTGCTGGGCATAGGCTGCCCGAATATCGTGTACCCTTATCTGCGCGCCAATATCGCCGATGCGATCACTCGTGCCGGTTTCCCGCCTATCCATCTGGCGGAAATCAATTTCGAAGCCTTCTACGCGCAGCGTTTGCAAAATCTGGCAGAGCAACAGGCTGCCGCGCAAGCGAACGGCGCCGCGGCTCCGGAAGGCGCGACAACGCATTAATGCGTGAATGGCGGCTTGCGCTATTGCCGGGCTTGATCGGATCACACCGCTTGAGTCCGGCGCTATCCCAAGTCCGCCTGGTTTTTCATACTGGAGTCTTGATAGATATGCGTACTATGCGTCGTTTCCTGCTGTTGCCGCTGCTGGCCGGCCTAAGCCTGCTGGCAGGTGCCGCCCATGCGCTGGAGTTCAAATCGATAGGCGCGTCACCCGTCGTCCTGTATGACGCTCCGTCCGCCAAGGGCGGCAAGCTGTATGTTGCTCCGCGCGGCATGCCGGTAGAAGTGATCCTGACGTACGGCACCTGGAGCAAGGTGCGCGATATGGCAGGCGATTTGAGCTGGGTAGAGTCCAAGGAGCTGGTCGCAAGGCGTAACGTCGTCGTGCGCGCCGCCAATGCAAAAATCCGCGCCGCCGCGGACGAATCCTCTGCGGTGATTTTCAGCGCCGATAAAAACGTGTTGCTGGAGATGGCAGAGCCTGCAACCGGCGGCTGGCTGAAGGTCAAGCATAAGGATGGACAGATCGGTTATATCAAAGCGTCCGACGTCTGGGGTGTGTAAGCTGCAATCTGTCTTTAGCTTTGCAAGCACCAAACATAAAAAGGACAGTATGCTGTCCTTTTTTTATATCAAGCCGGTCCGGGGCCAATGCCGGTGATGGGTCGAGTTAGGGAACAATGAAAATTACCGTTTTAGGCGCCGGTGCCTGGGGCACCGCACTGGCGATATCACTGGCGGCCAGGAACGATGTGTTGCTGTGGGGGCGCAATGCCGCCGTGATGCAGGACATTGACGCCGGCCGCGAGAACCGGGCCTACCTGCCGGGCTTTGCCTTGCCTGCGCGATTACAGGTCACGGCCGATTTTGAACTGGCTATGCGGCATGCGGCAGATCCTGCGGATTTGCTGATCCTGGCAACCTCGGTGGCCGGCCTGCGTCCGACCTTGCAGCAATGCCTGCCGCATAGCCCTACCCGGGTGGTCTGGCTCTGCAAAGGATTCGAAGAGGGCAGCCTGCTCTTGCCGCACCAGGTGGTGCAGCAGGTATTGGGGGCGGGGATCGAGGGCGGCGCCTTGTCCGGTCCATCCTTTGCGCAAGAGGTTGCCAAGGGCCTGCCCTGTGCATTGACCATCGCCTCCTCGTCGCCCGACCTGTGCCGGCAAGTGGTCAGTGCCGCGCATGGCAATGCGCTCAGGGTGTATTCCAGCGACGACCTGGTCGGTGTCGAAGTGGGCGGCGCGGTGAAAAACATCCTGGCGATTGCGACCGGTATCGCCGACGGCCTGGGCCTGGGCTTGAATGCGCGCGCCGCCTTGATCACCCGCGGCCTGGCGGAAATCAGCCGTTTAAGCTCGGCGCTGGGCGG
>DATHMC010000216.1:0-5381 GCA_035487495.1 Undibacterium sp. | reverse complement strand
GTGAAAGACCTGATCAACGACCAGGTTTGGAACAAGGACGTATTCCTGCCAACAGTCGGCAAGCGCGGCGCAGCGATCATTGAAGCGCGCGGCCTGTCTTCCGCCGCATCCGCAGCGAACGCAGCGATCGACCACGTGCGCGACTGGGTACTCGGCACCAACGGCAAATGGACGACCATGGGTATTGCGTCCGACGGTTCCTACGGCATCCCTGAAGGCACAATGTTCGGCTTCCCCGTGACAACGGAAAACGGCGAATACAAGATCATCCAAGGACTGGAAATCGACGAATTCTCTCGTGAACGCATCAACATCACACTCAAAGAATTGCAAGAAGAGCGTGATGGCGTAAAACACCTGGTAGGTTAAGTTCCAGCACAAGGCGGGTATGCTTGCGTGCTTTGCATGGAAGCATATCCGCCGAATTTTTAGCCCCCGATATTTCTGAACAACAGCAGCCCCCTTTCAATCAGCGACTGATGCATCCTTCCACAGTGCTATTCCAGGATCAGTTACAACCGGTATTTCTACCGGTCTGCGACCACTATGCCGGCTCGGAAAAACTGATGCGCAAGTCGATGCAACTGCAGAACGATCTTGCCGCCGTTTTTGATATCACCTTTGACTGCGAAGACGGCGCCGCAGCCGGGAATGAAGCCGAGCACGCCACTCTGGTCGCTGCCCTGATCAATTCCGAACACAACAAATTCAATCGCATCGGCGCCCGGGTTCACGATATCGGCAGCGCTTTTTTTGAGCAGGATATCTCGCTGATCCTGACCGCCGCTGCCGAAAAACTAGCCTATATCGTCCTGCCCAAGGCGGAAACTGCCGAGCAGGTCGGCCAGGCCATCGCCACGATCAATGTCTGCGCGAAAGCCGCCGGCCGCGAAAACTTGCCGGTGCATGTGCTGATAGAAACCCACAATGCGCTGGCGCAAGTCCAGCAGATTGCCGCGCTACCGCAAGTGGAGTGCCTGTCCTTTGGCATCATGGATTTTGTTTCGTCGCATTATGGCGCGATTCCATCCAATGCGATGCGCTCGCCGGGACAATTCAGCCACCCGCTGGTGATGCGCGCCAAGCTGGAAATTGCTGCAGCCTGCCACCGCTACGGCAAGGTGCCGTCGCACAATGTGACAACTGAGATCAAGGATACCGCGGTCGTTGCAGGAGACGCGACGCGCGCCCTGTTCGAATGCGGTTACACCAGGATGTGGAGCATACATCCCGACCAGATCAAGCCCATCGTCAAAGCGCTGTCGCCGAGAAGCGCAGAAATTAACGAGGCCACCAGCATTTTGACGACAGCCCAGCAGCAGAACTGGGGGCCGATACAGATCAACGGCCGCCTGCATGACAGGGCCAGCTATCGTTATTTTTGGATGCTGTTGAAACGAGCACACTTGAGTCAACTTCCATTGCCGGAAGCTGCGCTTAAGCTACTATAGACGCTGGATCGCATGTGACAGCGCCGCATGAAAAGCACCTTATCAAGGTTTTGAGGAGAAAGTAGTGAAAACGATTTACAAATTATTGACTTGCCTGGCTGTAGCATCAGGTGTGATGGGCGTGCAGGCGACTGCCTTTGCGCAAACTGCCAAGGCCAAGCCGGCAGCAAGGGCCAAAGCCAAGGCTGCCAAGCCGGCAGAAACAACCGAAGCGCAGGATGAGGACGACATCGTTCCCGATATCGGCCAGAGCAAGACCTTTGAATACAAATGCGAACTTGGCGATTTCGTCACTATTTACACCAACGTCGATGACGACAAGCACGTCGCCATGCGCTGGAAAAAGCGCTTGTACCGCCTGAAGCGCATTGATACAACCACCGGCGCCAACCGTTTTGAAAACAAGAAGGCCGGCTTTGTCTGGATAGGCATTCCTGCCAAGGGCATGCTGCTGGACTCCATCCACGGCCATCAACTGGCCAATGAATGCAGAACCACTGATGTCGCCGCACAGGCTGAGAGCACAGCGACTACGGCCGCGCAAGCACCGGCCAAATGATTGCGAGAATGTAATAATTAAAGTTTAGTATTTCGAGTTTCAGAGTTTCACATTAGCAGTAAGCATGTTTTTCGATCATCGATTTGTATAATAAGGAACAGCCATGAGCCAAGATGCATTTAAAACCCTGAAAGACTTCAAGATTTCAGATACAAAAACAGGCAAGTTCTATTCACTGCCTGCACTGGAAAAAAAGCTGGGCATCAATATTTCTCGTTTGCCAGTTTCCATCCGCATCGTACTGGAATCCGTTCTGCGTAATTGCGACGGCAAAAAAGTCACCGAAGAACATGTCAAGCAATTGGCTAGCTGGGGCGCTAGCGCAGCCCGTACGGATGAAATCCCTTTCGTGGTATCCCGTGTCGTATTGCAAGACTTTACCGGCGTCCCACTGCTGGCCGATTTGGCCGCAATGCGTAACGTCGCCGCCAAAATGGGCAAAAAACCGAAAAATATCGAACCATTGGTGCCGGTGGACCTGGTGGTGGATCACTCGGTGCAGATCGATCATTTCCGCGAGAAAAAAGCGCTGGACCTGAACATGAAGCTGGAATTCTCCCGCAACAATGAACGTTACCAGTTCATGAAATGGGGCATGCAGGCCTTCGATACTTTCGGCGTGGTTCCCCCAGGCTTCGGTATCGTGCATCAGGTCAATCTGGAATATCTGGCGCGCGGCGTCCACAAGCTGAAAGACGGCAAGAATGAAGTGTACTACCCCGACACCCTGGTAGGCACCGACTCCCACACCACAATGATCAACGGCATCGGCGTAGTCGGCTGGGGCGTAGGCGGCATCGAAGCGGAAGCAGGCATGCTGGGCCAACCGGTCTACTTCCTGACGCCGGACGTGGTCGGCGTGCACTTGACCGGCGCGCTGCGTGAAGGCGTCACCGCGACCGACCTGGTACTGACCATCACGGAATTGCTGCGCAAAGCCAAGGTCGTCGGCAAGTTCGTTGAATTCTTCGGCGAAGGTACGCGCTCCCTGACACTGACAGACCGCGCCACCATCGCCAACATGGCGCCGGAATACGGCGCCACCATGGGCTTCTTCCCGGTTGACGAAGCGACGATAGAGTACTTCGAAGGCACTGGCCGCACCAAGACGGAAATCGCCGCATTTGAAGCCTACTTCAAAGCCCAGAAAATGTTCGGCATTCCCAAGGCCGGCGACATCGACTACACAACCGAAGTATCCCTGAGCCTGGATAGCGTGGCGCCATCCCTGGCCGGCCCTAAACGTCCGCAAGACCGTATCGAAATCGGCAATGTCAGGTCCACTTTCGCCGACCTGTTCAGCAAGCCGACTTCTGAAAACGGCTTTAACAAGAAAGCGGAAGACCTGGATGCCCAATACGTCAACACAGACGGCGTCAAGGTCAAAAACGGCGACGTGCTGATTGCCGCAATCACCTCCTGCACCAACACTTCCAATCCTAGCGTATTGCTGGCAGCTGGCCTGCTTTGCAAAAAAGCGGTGGAAGCCGGCCTGAAAGTTTCTCCGCACATCAAGACCTCGCTGGCTCCCGGGTCCCGCGTCGTCACCAAATACCTGGAAGCGGCCGGCCTGCTGCCTTACATGGAAAAACTCGGCTTTGGCGTCACCGCCTATGGTTGCACAACCTGTATCGGCAATGCCGGCGACCTGACTCCTGCCATGAACGAAGCGATCGTCGCCAACGACATCGTCGCGTCTGCCGTGCTGTCCGGCAACCGCAACTTTGAAGCACGCATCCATCCGAACATCCGCTCCAACTTCCTGGCATCCCCGCCGTTGGTCGTCGCCTACGCAATCGCAGGCAACATGACCACCGACCTGATGACCCAGCCAGTCGGCCGCGTCAAAGGCAAGGATATTTTCCTGGGCGACATCTGGCCGACCAGCGCAGAGATCTCCAAGCTGATGAAGTTCGCGATGAACTCCAAAACCTTCAAGGAAAACTACGCCGACGTTAAAGGCGCTCCAGGCAAACTGTGGGAAAACATCAAGGGCGTTGCAGAAGGTCAAGTCTACAACTGGCCTAAGTCTACCTACATCGCTGAGCCGCCGTTCTTTGCCGACTTCACGATGGAGCCTAAAGCTGCCGCAACCGGCATCACGGCTGCACGCGCACTGGGCGTATTTGGCGACTCCATCACGACCGACCATATCTCCCCTGCCGGCGCCATCAAGGAATCCAGCCCTGCAGGCAAGTGGCTGCTAGAAAATGGCGTATTGAAAGCCGATTTCAACTCCTACGGCTCACGTCGCGGCAACCACGAAATCATGATGCGCGGCACATTCGCCAACGTCCGCATCAAGAACCTGATGATCCCGGCGAAGACCGACGGCTCCCGCGTAGAAGGCGGCATTACCATCCACCAGCCTAGCGGTGAAGAAATGTCCATCTACGATGCCGCGATGAAATATGTGGCTGACGGCGTGCCAACCATGATCTTCGGCGGCGAAGAGTACGGCACCGGCTCTTCCCGCGACTGGGCAGCCAAGGGTACGCAACTGCTGGGCGTAAAAGCAGTGATCGCTCGTTCCTTTGAACGCATCCACCGCTCCAACCTGGTCGGCATGGGCGTATTGCCGCTGCAGTTCATCGGTAGCGACAGCGTCCAAAGCCTGGGCATCACCGGCAATGAAAGCTACGATCTGAAAGGCATCGAAGACGACATCAAACCGCAGCAGGAAGTGACCCTGGTCATCACCCGCGCCAACGGCCAGAAGCAGGAAGTCAAAGTGTTGCTGCGCATCGATACCCCGATCGAAGTCGACTACTACAAACACGGTGGCATCCTGCCGTTCGTTCTGCGTCAATTGCTGGCTGCTTAAGCAAATGTAGTTTCTGTCCTCCGTCGGAGGGCTGATTGAAAAAGGGTTGGATTTCGCAAGAAATCCAACCCTTTTAATTTTACAGATACAAAATTTTGCCTTGTGCTTCCAATGCCGGGAATTTTGCAGCTCGTCGGCGGCAGGTTCGGTTTTGCCTAGCCGTTTTCTAAGAACCTGTTCACGATCTGTAGCGAGCGGGCGTCAGCGGGGTGAAGAGCAGCGCAACAAGCGGAACGTACTAGAGGTACGTGAGCATTGTGAGCAGCGCATGAGCCCCGATCACGTCCGAGCAGTAAGATCGTGAACAGGTTCCAAAGCCGAAAACGCCTGCTCAATATCAGCAATCAAATCATCCGCATCTTCCAGGCCTATATTGAAGCGCACCAAGATGCCCTCGTAGGGCCAGTTTTTACGCATCTGCTTGATGCGGTAAGGCACGCACAGGCTATTCGCGCCACCCCAGCTGAAACCGATCTTGAACAATTTCAGCGCATCGACAAAACGGTCCGTCTGCGCTTCGGTATAGCGGGGATCGAACAGCACCGAG
>DATHMC010000215.1:0-11182 GCA_035487495.1 Undibacterium sp. | reverse complement strand
CGCTCACCAGGCAAACATTGCGTGGTGAGCGTCAGCGATATTAGAACTCATTCACTTCAACGGAATGGCCGTACTTCTGTCAACGGGTACCGCAGTGATATTATTTTTAGGCGAACCGTCGACCAGTTTGTCCGAATAAGTCAGGTACACTAGCGCATTGCGCGACTTGTCTACGATGCGGACGATGCGCAGTTTCTTGAACATGATCGACAGCCGTTCGTTGAATACCTCTTCCTGCACGGCCAATGGCTTTTTGAAGCTGACAGGCCCCACCTGGCGGCAGGCAATCGAGGCTTCCGCCTTGTCTTCCGCCAGGCCCAACGCACCGCTGACGCCGCCGGTCTTGGCGCGGGAGACGTAACAGGTGACGCCAACCACCTTGGGGTCGTCATAGGCTTCTACCACGATTTTATGATCCGGCCCTATCAGCTTGAAGGCCGTGTCCACGCTACCGAGGGTCTCCGCGTATGCGACACCGGTTAACAGGCACAGAGCGGCAATGACAGAACCAGGCAGTGAGCTATATAATTTCATCGATATCCTCGCAGGTTTTAATTTAAGCCGCTGTTCCGCAGCTCTCTCGGCACTATATCTGGGCATTGTTCCGAGGATGCAAACGCGAGTTATGCATGCCATAGACAAAGTAGATCACAATGGCGACTGCCATTCAGGTAAAAAATACCCAGTAGGTCGCCGAAGACAAATCTTTCAGGATATACAGGCAGGCGAAGATGCTCAGGCCCGGAACCAGGTAAGCACCAAACGGGACGCGAAAGCCGCCCTCTCCCTGGCCCGGATCGATGTCTTTGCGTCGTATCACAGGCACCGCGGCAGAGACCACGATGAAAGCCACCAGGGTGCCCATGCTGACCATATCCCAAAGGAAGGTCGAATCCACAAAGCCGGCCACCAGGCCTACCACGATGCAAACAATAATCGTATTATTGACAGGCACACGAGTCCTGGCACTGACGGCATGGAAGGATTTGGGAATCAATCCGTCTTTGCTGACCGCGAACAAAATCCGGCTCTGCCCGTAGATAGTGACCAGCGTAACGCTGAATACCGAAATGACCGCGCCTGCGGACAATATCAGCGCCGGCCAGGCCCGGCCAGTCACATTCTGCAAGATTACAGCCAGTCCGGCCTCCTGCCCTTCAAACATGCGTGCCGGTTGCGCCCCCATCGCCGCGACGGCAACCAGCAAATAGAATACCGTCACAATCACCAGCGCCGCCAGTATCCCCAAAGGGACATTGCGCCTGGGGTCCTTGACCTCTGAACCCGCAGTCGCCACAGTATCAAGGCCGATAAAGGAAAAGAACACCGTTCCCGCAGCCGCTGTCACTCCCGCCATACCGCCCAGGCCCTTGCTATTGTCGGGGTTAAAAAACGGCGTGAAATGGGCGGAATCAAAACCGGAGAAAGCAATCACTGCAAAAAAAGTCAGGATCACCAGCTTGATCATCACCATCACCGCATTCACCATGGCCGATTCTTTCGCACCCCGCAACAGCAGGAAGCCGCATATCACCACGAGTATCACCGGCGGCAGATTGAATTGGCCGGCGTGGATTTCCATTCCTTTCAAGCCGGATACGATCATCGGCGAACGCAGCGTTTCCGGAATCTGCCAGCCTATCGCATTGCTCAGAAAATTATTCAGATAGGCCGACCAGCCGATTGCGGTAGCGCTGGCCGCCAATCCGTATTCAAGCAGCAGACACCCCGCCACAATAAATGCGGAAAACTCGCCTATGGTTGCATAGGCAAATGAATAGGAAGAGCCCGATGCCGGGATTCTCGACGACAGTTCGGCATAGCACAGGGCGGTCAAACCGGCAGTCACCGCCGCCATGATGAAGGCCAGGATCACCGAGGGGCCGGCCTTCGGCACAGCCTCCACCATCGTGAAGAAGATGCCTGTGCCTATCGTTGCACCGACGCCTATCATGGTCAGGGAAAACAAGCCGAGCGAGCGTTTCAGTTCATGCTCTCCGGCATGCTCAGAGCCGCTTATCGGCTTGGTCCGGATCAATTGCTGGCCTATTGTTTGTTGTTTCAAGGGTTTTCCTTCTTCTTACCTATGTTTAATTCTAAAAACGTGCTTGCCGGTTCCCGGCAGAACCGTTGCTCAAGCCATCACCCTTAACCGGCTTTTGCCATTTTTACCAGTTGTCCGCCTTTCATCACAAAACCGACCTTGGTCAGGCTGGTGACGTCAGCCAGCGGATCCGCAAAGACTGCAATGATATCCGCATATTTTCCGGATTTGATGCTGCCCACGTCTTTTTTCCAGCCCAGCAGATCCGCTGCGTTGATCGTGGCTGCCTGTATCGCCTGCATCGGCGTCATGCCGTATTTCACCATGTAGAAAAACTGCCTGGCGTTGTCGCCGTGAGGATAGACACCGGCGTCGGAGCCGAACGCCATGCGGTCACCGCCTTCAAATGCCTTGCGAAAATTATCTCTTTGCAACTGGCCTATTTCTTTTTCCTTGGCCAGCGATTCCGGCAGGAAGCCTGCCTTTTCGCCCTCACCCAGGATGTAGTCATCGTTATAGATATCCATCACCAGCCAGGTGCCCTTTTCACGGGCCATTTTTATCCCTTCGGCATCGATCAGGCTGGCGTGCTCTACCGAATCCACCCCCGCCCGTATCGCGTCATTGATGCCGCTGGCGCCATGCGCATGGGCCGCCACTTTGCGCCCCAGTTTATGGGCTTCGGCAACGATGGCCTGCATTTCTTCCAGCGTGAATTGCTGCGCGCCTGCCGCATCGCCCTTGGACAAGACCCCGCCGGTCGCGCAAATTTTGATCACGTCCGCACCGTACTTGACCATCTCCCTGACTTTTGCTCGGGCCGCCCAGGGGCCGTCAGCAACACCGCGCCCGGTGTCGTTGTATTCCGCCGGCAGCAAATTATTGTCGCAATGCCCACCTTTGATGCCGATTGCGTAAGCGGATACCAGCATGCGCGGCCCCGGCATGTCGCCTGCATTGATCGCGTCGCGCAAGGCGACATCGCCAAAGCCGTCGGCGCCCACGTTGCGCACTGTTGTAAACCCTGCGTTCAGGGTGTCGCGCGCTGCGCGCACGCCGTACAAAGCGGCGCGCGTGGAAGAAGCCGACAGGCTGGAGTAGCCGTGCTCATACGGATTGCTGGTCAGGTGCGTGTGCGAATCTATCAGGCCGGGCAATACGGTTGCCGCCGACAAGTCTATGACTTTTGCGCCTGCCGGGATTTTCTCCGTCGCTGCCGGTCCCACGGACAGAATGCGCTCGCCCTGGATGACGATCAATTGATTGGTCAGGACTTTTGCCGTTTCCACATCGACCAGTCTGCCTGCCTTGATAACGGTCAGTTCCTTTTCATCTGCAGCAGCAGCGTGGCTAAAGCCGGCGGTCAATAGGAATGCAAATGTTGCAAGTTGAAAGGCAGTGCGAAGTTTCTGGTGCGGGGCTTTACTCATCACTCTCTCTTATTATTTGGGTGAAATTATTTAGGTGAATTCACGCGAACAAAAAACTGCCTCATTCTATCTGCGATGACAAAATTGAGCAGTATTTCTGTGGCACATGAAATTGTTACAAAGCTTGTCCACTGCGGGACTACCTCACCGCAAGCTCTCTCCGGGGACGAAACAAATACACGGCAAACTTCATGACCGCCCATTCTAAAAGGGGGAGTACCGAATTTTCACTTGCGTTTTCGCCAGATGGGCCGCAAAACAATTGCTTATTCCGGTAAAAACCGGCGAATCGACCATCACTGCCCGCGTTAACTTATTCAGGTATTTTTGACAAGATGAATGCCGGCAACAAACATGCTGCGCGAATTTGCAGTCATCAAAAAACAACACCTGCAGTGGCGGCTGATCAAGGATTGGACAATAAATGTGGCGTGCCCCGTCTTGCGGGAAATGCTACAATCCCGTCCCATGCACGCCTTACGACTATCCCGCCGACTGATCCGCTTCGTACTCTTTCTGTACGTGCTGACCCTGGGTGTCGCCATTGCATCGCCGCTAGTGAATCCTGAAGCCATGGATTTGATCTGTACCAGCAGCGGATATAAGTTCATTAATAAATTGGACGCCGGCGGCAAAAAGACCGACGCCGGCATGTCCCATCTGCTGGATTGCCCTATGTGCATGGCAACCGGCATCACGCCTTTCCCTGCATTACACGACGTTCCTGAACCTCCGCATGTCTTGTCATATGCATTGCGCTCCATTCCGGCAGCGCAGCTAGCTTCTCTTACTTCCGCGCCTTTGCCGGCGCGCGGCCCTCCCGTACCTATCTAATAAATCCTTGCTTGCGCGAGCCTAAGGGTTCAGCGCGTCTCGTTTATTTTTTAGTACATATCATCCATGAACTCTTTCAGCACTTCTGCGCGTGCGCGTGTCCACGCGCACACCTTGCTCACGATCAGCGCCGCCATCGCTACCGCCCTGCCTTTGCTGGCCTCGGCACAGGCCCGGATCGACACGCCGGCAGCGGCGAGCGATGCCATGCAGCAGCAAACCGGCCAGCAGGCGCAGCAGCGCGTCACCATTACCGCCGGCCGCCCATCGTCGCTGCCGACCGAGATTCCAACCACCATAGAAGGCATCGATGCCGGCACCATCGCCCGCACGATCAACGCCACCGACGCCGAAGACGCGCTGAAATACCTGCCAAGCCTGCTGGTGCGCAAGCGTTATATAGGCGACTACAACCATGCAGTACTGGCAACGCGCGCATCCGGCACCGGCAACAGCGCTCGCTCGCTGGTGTACGCCGACGGCATACTGCTATCCAACCTGCTCGGCAACGGCGCCGCGTTTACGCCGCGCTGGGGCCTGGTCACGCCGGAAGAAATCGAAAGGGTCGACGTGCTGTACGGCCCATTCTCGGCCGCCTATGCCGGCAACTCGGTAGGCGCGGTGGTCGACTATGTCACGCACATGCCGAGCCAGTTTGAGGCGCACGTCAAAGCCCAGGCGTTTACGCAAGACTTTAAACTGTTCAATTCGGACAAAAGCTATGCCGGACACCAGGCCAGCGCGTCGCTCGGCGACAAGAGCGGCCCCTGGAGCTGGTGGATCAATGCCAACCAGGCAGACAGCAATGGCCAGCCGCTGGTGTTTGCCAACCGGCTGGTTTCTGCCAACGTTCCCATCACCGCCGGCAGCATCCCGGTCACCGGCGCGGTGCTGGACAAAAACCCCAAGAACCAGGACTGGCTGCTGCTGGGAACGACGACGCAATACCACACCATCCAGGATCACGCCAAGCTCAAGCTCGCCTACGATATCAGTCCCAGCATACGGGCCTCTTACACGTTCGGCTACTGGCGCAATAACACGGATGGCAATGTCGATACCTATTTGCGTGACGCAGCCGGCTATCCTGTCTATACCGGCAACGTCCTGATCAACGGACGTCAATATGCGCTGACTGCAGCCGATTTTTCTCCGACCAAAAATTATCTGGAGCACCTGACGCACGGCTTTGATGTCAAGAGCAATACCAGGGGTGCATGGGATTGGGAAATCGCCGCCAGCCTGTATGACTACAATAAAGATATCGCCCGCTCGCCCACCGTGGCAATGCCCGCAGCAACCAGCGGCGGCGGCGGCCGCATCGCCGATATGGCCGGCACCGGCTGGAATACCGTCGCGCTAAAGGGCATTTGGCGTCCGCAGGACTTTACCGGACATACCGTGGAGTTCGGCTACCAGCGCGAAGCGTATAAGCTGCGCACCTCCGTCTACAACACCTCTGACTGGATAAGCGGCGCCGCCGCCGGCCTGTTCTCCGGTTTCAACGGCGATACGCAATTACAGAGCCTGTACGCGCAGGACGCCTGGCGCATCAATTCGCAATGGAAAACCATCCTGGGCGGCCGCTTTGAGCATTGGCGTGCCGATAATGGCTCGATCGCCAGCGCCACCGCAAGCCAGCCCTTCGGCGCCCGTGACGAACACGACTTCTCACCCAAGGCGGCACTCTCTTATCAGCAGGATAGCGACTGGACCTACAAGGCTTCCGTCGGCCGTGCGGTACGCATGCCTACGGTTTCCGAGCTCTACCAGGGCTCGCTGTCGGGCACCAACATCATCAACAACGACCCCAGGCTGAAGCCGGAAAAATCCTGGACCACCGAACTGACAGCCGAACGCGCACTGAATAATGGCGCCGGCATACTGCGCGCGACCCTGTTCCATGAACGCACTGGGGATGCGCTGTATGCGCAAGTGAATGCGGCAGCCAGCGCTACTGTCACGACCATCCAGAACATCGATGACATCGGCACCAATGGACTGGAATTGTCCTACCAGGCGAGTGACGCATTCATCCGGGGTCTGGACCTGGCCGGCAGCGTGACCTATACCGACTCCCAAATCCTCAGGAACGACAAATTTCCCGCCAGCGTAGGCAAACGGCAGCCGCGGGTGCCGAACTGGCGCGCCAACTTCGTCGCGACCTACAGGCAGGGCGACAAGTTGTCGTACACCCTGGGCGCGCGCTATAGCGGCAAGCAATACGGCACGCTGGACAATAGCGATCCCAACGGCAATTCCTACACCGGCTTCGGCAGCTTCTTCGTAGCCGACGTCAGAGTCCGCTACCAGTTGGCGCGGCAGTGGAGCGCCTCCATCGGCATCGACAACCTGAACAATGCCAAGTACTGGGCCTATCACCCCTACACCCAGCGCACCGTGATGGCAGAGCTGAAGTTCGACTATTAACAATAAGAGGCCGTTCATGCAAAATATTCCAGCCTCCTCCGGCACGCGCGATGCCTTGCTGCATCGGGTGTTCTGGCGCCTGCACTTCTGGGGCGGTTTGTTGACGGCGCCCCTCATTCTGTTTGCAGCATTGACGGGAAGCCTGTATGTCTTCACGCCGCAGATCGAAGCATGGAAATACGCCGGACTGGATCAGATCGCCTCGCCTGCGGCTGACGCTCCGGTATCGCTGGATGCGCAACTGGCGGCCGTCCGGGCCGCATTTCCCGACAAGTCGGCACGCATGATCGTGCCGGCATATACCCCCGCCGAGACCACCCAGGTCTACCTGGAGGATACAACGCCCGAGAACCACCGGCATGAAGCTCACATGCAGCATGCAGCTGCAGCAAACGACGGGCATGCCGGGCACGCAAAAGCGGGACAGGTCACTATCGCTTATGTCAATCCCGCCAATGGCGCAGTACAAGGCTCGCTCCTGGAGGCTGACAGGTTCCGCAATTGGTCACGCAAGTTGCATTCCTCCATGCTGCAGGTCGACGGTTGGCGCTGGCTGATAGAACTGGGCGCCAGCTGGATGTTAATGATGCTGATGAGCGGCGTTTATCTGTGGTGGCCGCGCGGCAGCGCCGGCTGGCGAAGTGCGCTGCGCTGGCGGCGCCCGACGAATGCCAGGGCCAACTGGCGCTACCTGCATTCGATAGTGGCGATCGCGATGAGCCTGTTGACGGCCACTATCCTGCTGACGGGGCTGACCTGGTCCAGATACGCAGGCGATAATTTCCGGATTGCGCAAAGTGCCTTGTCGCAGAACACTCCGCGCGCATCGCAGGCTTTGCAATCGACACAGCCGACACACGGAACGGGCACGCTGCCGGCGCAAGCCATCTATGCCAAGGTGCGCGCCATCGCACCGGACGTGCAGATGCAAATCACGCTGCCGCGCGACGAGCATGGCGTATGGCGCATAGAAAACTACGACCGCAGCCAACCGCAAAAACGCTTCCAGGTCGTCATGGATGCGTACACCGGAACAACGCTGTTCCAGTCCGGCTGGCAGCAGCTGCCATTGCTGGCCAAGGCGACCGCAGTAGGCATCCCGTTCCACCGCGGCGAGTTCGGCTGGTGGAACCAGGTCCTGCTGTTGCTGGTTGCCGGCACCGCAGTCTTTTCCGTCGTATCCGGATACGTGATGTGGCTGAAGCGCCGGCGCAGCGCCACCGTTTCGGCGCCGAAAGTGGGCTCCACCCATCTGCGCGCCATCCCTTGGTGGCTGGCCTTTGCCATGCTGGCGTTATGCTGCGCCCTGCCGATGCTGGGCATCAGTTTGCTGGTCCTGCTGGCGCTGGAAGGAATGGCGGCCTTGTTGAGGCGCAGCAGCAGCAGCAGCAGTACTGAAACTGTTTAACTACAGGCATACTTGTTGCATAATGACACTCAACTAATTTCCTGGAGATGTCATGAGTGTCGCAATGATCGTGTTTGCCAAAGCCATGGTGGTTATTCCGATCACCTTGCTGCCTATTCTGAACCCGATCGCTATCGCTCCCATCTTCCTGTCGATGACTGAGCGCATGCAGCAGGGCGGGGCCAACAAACTGGCCAAGCGGATTGCGCTGCACTGCTTCTTCCTGCTGATGGGCGCCTTTTTTATCGGCTCCTATGTACTCGATTTTTTTGGAATTTCCTTGCCGATAGTGCAAGTCGGCGGCGGCCTGGTGGTCGCCTTGGCGGGCTGGGGCATGTTGAGCGACAAAGGCCAGGACCAGTTGCCGTCCACGGTGGCGGCTTCGCATGAAGGCGATTGGAGCGAGGATGAATTGCGCCGGCGCAGCTTCTACCCCATCAGCTTCCCGCTGACGGTGGGCCCGGGCGCCATCGCTGCTTCCATCACCTTGGGCACCCAATTGCCGCACAAGCCGGTTGACTGGATCATCACCAGTTTTGCGTCGGTACTGGGCGTGATGCTGACCACGCTGGGCATCTACCTCGCCTACCGCTTTGCGGGCAACCTGGTGCGCTTCCTGGGGGACGTCGGCGCAACGGTCTTGCTGCGCCTTTCCGCGTTTATCCTGCTGTGCATAGGCATAGAAATCGGCTGGACCGGGCTGTCCGACCTGATCGAGCAGGTCAAGTTTCACTAGAACTCATTTCATCAATACCAGTGAGATGCGTTAGCCCCAGAAAAGGCGCTGGCAAGGCGTGCGAGGCAGTGAATAGCGGGCTATTCACAACGAGTGCAACGCAGTCCAGCGCCTTTTCTGGAGCTAACCCTCCGGGAACGGTCTATTTGGGCGCATTGCAGCGTTGCGACGCTAGCAAAGGGACCACCCTTTGCGTCGCGACGCGCCTTGCATTGCATCCCAAATAGATCCGTTCGCACTCGCTGCTATTGATGAAATGAGTTCTAGATCATTTTTGATGGCAAGCGCACGCTTCCCCGTGCGCCGCCGCCACCAGTTCATGCAGGATGCCGCAGTCGCGCCCGGCATGTTCTGCATCGCATTGCGCCCTGAGCTTGCTCAGTTGCTTCTCCAGCGCCTTCATGCTTTTCAGCCTGGCGCGCACGCGCGATATCTGGTCGTCGATCAGATGGTTGATATCTCCGCAATCGTCAACCGGATGCACCATGAATTCCACCAGGCGCCGGACATCGGCCAAAGGAATGTCCAGCGCACGGCAGTGACGGATAAAAGAAAGCCGCTCCAGGTGCTCTGCCGCATACGCGCGATAGCCGTTATCCTGGCGCGCGGGCATGGGCAGCAGCCCCTCTTTTTCATAATAGCGTATCGTCTCTATCTCTACGCCCGTGGCCGATGCCAGTTCGCTAATACGCATTTCATCTTCCTTTCAGCGCTAAAGTCATTCCGGCATAGCCCGGCATGACGAAAATTTCCTTAAAGGCAACAATATTTCTTGTTGACCCTGTAGCTACTCCAGAGTCTACACTGATTTTAAATCGGTGTAGCCCAAGGAAAAACATGTCAGAAAAAGCGCAGTGCTGCGGCCAGCACACCCATCAGCACCCGCATCACCGCCATGACCGTACCCATCAGCGTGGGCAGCTGTACCGACCGCTCAAGACGGCGCCCATCGCCGGCGCCCGCCAGTTGGCGCTGAATATCGTCAACATGGATTGCCCTACCGAAGAGGCGCTGATCCGGCAATGCCTGACGCCGCTGGCGGGCGTGGCCGCGCTGGATTTCGACCTGCTCAACCGCATCCTGACCGTGCATCACACGCTGCAAGATACCGCCGCCATCCAGAGCAAGCTGGCCAGCATAGGCATGCAGGGCCGGCCGGTCTCGGCAACAGCCGATGCCGCGCAGGTGAAAGAGCAGGCTGCCGTTACGCGCAAAAAATGGCTGTCCATGGGATTTGCCGGAGTCCTGGCCGTCGCCGCCGAAGTAACTGCTTACATGACCGGCAACGAGACCTCATGGACAGTGGCCGCGCTGGCCCTGCTTGCCATCCTGGCGGGCGGCATTCCAACGCTGAAAAAAGCCTGGATTGCGCTCAAGCATTTTACGCTGAACATCCATCTGCTGATGGCAGTGGCGGTAACAGGCGCTGCCGCGATAGGCCAGTGGCCGGAAGCTGCGGTCGTGATCTGGCTATTCGGCATTGCCGAAATGATAGAAGCCGCCAGCCTGGACCGGGCCCGCAATGCCATCAGCGGCTTGAGCGCGCATGCGCCGGAAACCGCGCTGCTGCAACAGGCGGACGGCAGCTGGCAAGAGACAGCGACCGGGCAGATAGGCCTGGGGCAATTGCTGCGGGTACGTCCGGGCGAAAGGATAGCGCTGGACGGCAAGGTAGCGTCCGGCCTGTCGTCGGTGGACCAGGCCGCCATCACGGGCGAAAGTATGCCGGTCGCCAAGACTGCCGGCGACAACGTCTATGCGGGCACGCTGAATCAAGCCGGCGTGCTGGAAATACGCGTCACCAGCCTGCAAAATGAAACCACGCTGGCCCGTATCGCGCGCTCGGTGCAGCAAGCGCAAAGCCAGCGCGCGCCCACCCAGCGTTTTGTCGATCAATTTGCACGCGTCTATACGCCTGTCGTATTTGTCATTGCGCTGCTGGCGGCAGTACTGCCGCCGCTGCTGGGTTCCGCCTCCTGGCACGAATGCATCTACAGGGCGCTGGTCTTGCTGGTCATCGCCTGCCCTTGTGCGCTGGTCATTTCCACGCCGGTGACGATCGTCTGCGGCCTGGCGCTGGCGGCAAAGCGCGGCATTCTGGTAAAAGGCGGACTGTACCTGGAACAAGGCCGGCAACTGGCGACTATCGCGCTGGACAAGACCGGCACGCTGACCAAGGGCAGGCCTGCGCTGACCGATATTGTCGCGCTGGCAGACGTCACGGAAAAGCAGGTATTGCGCATCGCCGCCAGCCTTGACGTCTTGTCGCAACATCCGGTGGCTCGAGCCATAGTCACGGC
>DATHMC010000214.1:0-23870 GCA_035487495.1 Undibacterium sp. | reverse complement strand
GCTCTCGCCGGCTATCCTGGCAAAGAACCACGCTTGCTGCGCCGATGTACGCAACTCCTCCCTGACCAGCAGCGCAAGCACGGCACAGCATATCAGCACCACTGAGATCACGATGATCCCCGGACGAAACAAGAAAGACCTTATACCCTGCGCACGCATGATGTAACCTGACCCAGTTTGTGTTTATTGCTTAGGCGCATATGGTTACTGTATCAAAGAATTCGGCGCAGGCGAAACATGTAAGTGCATTCAATAAAAATAGTTGCCACTTGTCGGTTTATTTGTGGCGAAAATGAGAAGAGGCTTCATCCACGCAAGACATTGAGCTATCCTATCTTTTTGCAGGCATTCATCGCATCAATTGACGAGGACAGGCGCCCCTCTTCAGCCCGGGTTTCGCCAATACATTTTCGTCGGGCCACATTGTCGGCGCACCCGACCGCACATGCAGGCCCCTGCCTCCAACACCGCTCCAATCGGAAATCCGCGACAGTGCGGAAGTATTTTCTTCGCATTTGCACAATGTCTGTTCCCGCTATCTTCAAAGAAAGTATCCACCAAGTAAGAAGCCCGTAAGGCGGGCTGGTTACCATTGGCGTGTCTCTATGTAATTTTAAAAAAACAAGGGCATATGAGCAAATCTGGCACCCGAGAGGTCATTTCTTGTCAATATCTTGAAATTTTCATTGTTAAAATAATAATTTAATTTTACTTCAAATCTCTCAGCGTGTATTTCTCGCAGGAATTTAACAGTATTTAACAACCTGCCCCTTTGTTGCAGGGCAGGTCTGCGACAAAATTTTGAAACTGGTTTATGATGCATTGCAACAAGGTAGGCTATTCATTCGAATCAGATCGCTACCCCATCTGAAAGTTACATCATGCTCTATCAACTACATGAATTGAACCGTGCGTTCCTGAACCCGCTGACCCAGTGGGCAGAAGCATCCTCCAAGCTGTTTACCAATCCCGTTTCTCCGTTGGCGCATACCCCTTACGCGCAGCGCATCGCCGCAGCGTATGAGCTGGTATATCGCCTGGGCAAGGATTACGAAAAACCGGTATTCGGCATCGATTCAACGACTGTTGACGACAAAACGATCGAAATCGTGCAAACGACCGCGGCAATCAAGCCTTTCTGCAAGCTGCTGCACTTCAGAAAAACATTTGCCGGCAAGGACCTGTCCAAACTCAAGCAACCCAAGGTCTTGCTGGTTGCCCCATTGTCCGGCCACCATTCGACGCTGCTGCGCGATACCGTACGCGGCTTGCTTCCGCAGCATGATGTTTATATCACCGACTGGACCGATGCCCGCATGGTGCCGCTCAGCGAAGGCGAATTCCATCTGCATGACTATATCTACTATGTGCAGGAATTCATCCGCCTGCTGGGGCCGGACCTCCATGTGATCTCGGTTTGCCAGCCCACCGTCCCCGTGCTGGCGGCGATTTCTCTGATGGCGACTGCGAAAGATCCCAAGTTGCCGAAGACCATGACGATGATGGGGGGGCCGATAGATCCGCGCAAATCGCCGACCGCCGTGAATAACCTGGCGACGGAGAAAAAGTTTTCCTGGTTTGAAAACACCGTCATCTATAGCGTTCCGGCCAATTATCCCGGGCACGGCCGCAAAGTCTATCCGGGCTTTCTGCAGCATGCGGGATTTGTCGCAATGAACCCGGATCGCCACGCGCAAAGCCATTACGACTTTTACGAGCACCTGATCCAGGGTGACGACGAGTCTGCCGAGCAGCATCGCAAATTCTATGATGAATACAATGCGGTGCTGGACATGCCTGCCGACTATTACCTGGAAACGATCAAGACTGTATTCCAGGATTTCGATTTGCCGAAAGGCACATGGAAAGTAGAGGGCAAACTGGTTCGTCCGCAAGATATCAAGACCGTTGCATTGTTCACCGTTGAGGGCGAACTGGACGATATCTCCGGCCCCGGCCAGACCCAGGCCGCACACGATCTGTGCAGCGGCATTCCTGCCAACATGAAACAAGACTTTGTGGCGCCGAAATGCGGTCACTATGGCATTTTCTCGGGCCGCCGCTGGCGCGAAATCATTGCCCCGAAAATTGGCCAGTTCATCAAGGAACATTCCTGACCGGCGGCAAAATCTGCTGTCAGCATCAAGAAAGCCGCGTGTCTTCCCGTGACAAGCGGCTTTAGAACTCATTTCATCAATAGCAATGAGTTCTAGTTTGTGGGCTTGCTGATTTGGATGGATAATACTATTTTAAGCAGCCGTCAACATTCACCTCGTGTCCTCCACACTCGCCGACCAATTAGAAAACCTGTTGCCGCAGACGCAGTGCACCAAGTGCGGCTACCCTGCATGCCGCCCCTATGCCGAGGCAATCGCGGACGGCAGCGCCAGTTATAACCAATGCCCGCCGGGCGGCCAGGAGGGCATAGTCCGCCTGGCAGGCTTGCTGGGCAAGCCCGTCATACCCTTAAACATCGTTCATGGCCGCGAACGCGTACGGCCGGTTGCGGTGATTGACGAAGCCTATTGCATAGGCTGCACGCTGTGCATACAGGCCTGTCCGGTAGACGCCATCATGGGCGCGCCCAAGCAAATGCACACGATATTGCCGGACCTCTGCACAGGCTGCGATCTTTGTGTGGCTCCCTGCCCGGTGGATTGCATCAGCATGGTGGACGTCACGCCCGGCCAAACCGGCTGGGATGCCTGGTCGCAGCAACAGGCAGACCAGGCACGACGGCAATTTCACTCCCGGCAAGACCGGCTCCGGCGCGAGAAACAGGAAAATGACGACAGGCTGGCCGCCAAGGCAGCCGACAAATTAAAAGCCGTCGTTGCCGAACAAGCGTTGACACCGGAAGAAATTCAGGCACAGGAACGTAAAAAAGCCATCATTGCGGCTGCCATAGAGCGCGCACGGCTGAAAAAGCTGGAAAACGACAATCCCGGGAACCCTCAAGATAAAACATGAACGCCACCATCAGACAGGCCATCTTTGCGCGACTGAAAGAACAAAATCCCCACCCGACCACAGAACTGGAATACACCACCCCATTTGAGTTGCTGATCGCGGTGCTGCTGTCGGCACAGGCAACCGATGTATCGGTCAACAAGGCCACGCGCAAGCTGTATCCGGTGGCCAATACGCCGGAAACCATCTTTGCGCTGGGTGTGGACGGCCTGATTCCCTATATCCAGACCATAGGACTGTTCCGCACCAAGGCGAAAAATGTGATCGAAACTTGCCGCATCCTGATCGCCGAACACGGCAGCCAGGTACCGCGCACGCGAGAAGCGCTGGAAGCCTTGCCGGGAGTGGGCAGGAAGACCGCCAATGTCGTGCTGAATACCGCCTTTGGCGAAGCTACCATCGCGGTAGATACGCACATCTTCCGGGTATCGAATCGCACCGGGATTGCGCCGGGCAAGAATGTGGATGCCGTTGAAGAGAAGCTGCTGAAAGTGGTGCCGGCAGAATACAGGATGGACGCCCATCACTGGCTGATCCTGCACGGCCGCTATACCTGCCTGGCACGTACGCCGAAATGCTGGAACTGCATGATCGCCGACCTGTGCGAGTTCAAGCAAAAGACGCCGGTGCCGAAAGGCGCCTGATTTGCCGGCATGGGCTCCCTTTGCATATGCAAAGGGAATGCCTTCCCGATTAAACGATCTTGCAGGCTTCGTCGAATGCCAGGCGCGGCGAGCGCGGAAACAGCTTCTCTGGATTGCCATAGCCCAGGTTGCAGATGAAGTTGGCCTTCACCGCCATGCCTGCAAAGAAAGCGGCATTCACTTTTTCTGCGTCAAAGCCGGACATGGGGCCGCAATCCAGCCCCAAAGCACGGGCCGCCACCATAAAGTAAGCGCCCTGCAAGGATGAATTACGAAAAGCTGTTGCATCTATCATGGGCTGGTTGCCGACAAACCAGGAGCGGGCATCGGCGTGGGGGAATAATTGCGGCAGTTTGTCATAGAACTCCATATCCATGCCTATGATTGCCGTTACTGGCGCCGCCCTGGTTTTATCTGCATTACCCGGCGACATGCAGGCCACCAACTTTTCTTTTTCCGCGATGCCGCGCACAAAAACGATACGCGCCGGAGAACAGTTGGCAGAGGTAGGCCCCCACTTCATCAAATCATAAATCTGGTGCAATTGCGTATCGGTGACGGACTTGTCCAGCCACTCGTTATGTGTGCGTGCATTGGTAAACAAGGTGCCCAGGTTTTCGGTGCTTAACATAGATATCTCCAGATGACAGTGATGAAATGAGTTACAAGGAACTGCATGCGCTGCGGATGATACCCGATGTCGGGTTTCATTTCAGCTATTGAAACGGCGATGCGCGAATCGCCTTACAATAGAGGCTAAATCGCTTTTTCAGAAAAATTTGATGTTTACACCCAGCCAACATGATGTACGCCGTTTTTTTTGCGAGACCTACAGGAAATCAGCCGCCAGAGAAATCCTGACGCCGATGGAGGTCATCGCGTCGGACTGGATCAACCGGCATCCGGAATACCATGAGTCCCTGCATGACGTGGAAGCAGCCCTGAATGCGACCTATTCGGTAGATGCGGGCCAAAGCAATCCCTTTTTGCATCTGTCCATGCACCTGACCATCGCCGAGCAAATATCCGTAGACCAGCCTCCCGGCGTGCGCGCCGCGTTCCAGACGCTGGCGCAGAAATACAATTCTGAGCACGAAGCGCACCATCAGATCATGGAGTGCCTGGGCGAGATGTTATGGAACTCGCAGCGTACCGGCCTGCCGCCGGACGGCATAGCCTACATAGAGTCACTGAAAAAGCGTGCCAGCTAAAGCAGTTGCGCAACCGCCGAGCATGAAAAAAGCCACGATCACTCGTGGCTTTTTGTTTAGGCAAAAACCTGTTATTTCTTCAATACCAGTGTGCCTGGCAGGTTATGCAGATAGGCTGCGATATTTTCAATATCGTTATCGGACAAGGCTTTTGCCTGGGCGCCCATGATCGCGTTACCACGGCCATTAGGGCCGTCAGCGCCGCGCTGGTAGGATTTCAGCGCATGTGCCAGGTAGTCCTGGTTTTGGCCGGACAGCTTTGGATAGGATGGATCAATCGGTGTCTTAAAGTCGGCGCCGTGGCAGGAAGCGCAATTAAATTTTGCGGCTGCAGTTTTACCGGCTTCGATATCGCCGCCTGCAAATGCGGCAAAAGAGGTCGCGGACAATAGCACGGCCAACAAGATATTCTTTTTCATTATCAGCTCCTATTCTTATTTTTGTTGTTGTGAGTAGTAAGCCGCAAGATCGGCAATATCCTGGTCGCTCAGGCTGCCTGCAATGCCGCGCATGGATGGGTTCTTGCGGTCACCTTTCTGGTAAGCCTTCAGTGCGCTTTCGATATACTTGGCGGACTGGCCGCCGATCATCGGCACTTGAAACACTTCTGGGAAAGTTGCCTTGTAACCCGGGATGGCATGACAACCGATGCACATTGCGATTTTGTTTTCAGCGGCTTTGGCGTTACCGACGATTTCAGCCGCATTAGCGACTTGGGCAATACCCGCCAGGGCGAGAAGTGCAAGCAATTTTTTCATAGTAGCAGGGATAGAATTAGCAAATGTAGCGATTTGATCCAACACAATATTCTAGCCGATTAAACCCAAAATTGCTGAAAAATAGCAGCTTGACAGCTCAAAAAAGCCATACTGGACAAATTTTGCTGCTATAAAATGCCGAATGCAGCGGCATTTCCGCCGCCGCAGAATGCCGCTCATGGTCCGCACTCTTTTATCTGTGGCGCAAAAATAGAACAGTCGTTCACAAGATTTGCCGTTCTCGCTTATACTCGGGGAACTTTACTTTTTTTGCTCGCACAATATGACTCAGGCACCCCGCTTTGACGGCGCACAAAATTACGTCGCGACCGATGATTTGAAACTGGCCGTCAATGCTGCATTGACCCTGCAACGTCCTTTGCTGATCAAGGGCGAACCGGGTACCGGCAAAACCATGCTGGCCGAGGAAGTGGCTGCGGCGCTGAACATGCCCTTGCTGCAATGGCATATCAAGTCGACCACCAAGGCCCAGCAGGGGCTATATGAATATGACGCGGTTTCGCGCCTGCGCGATTCGCAGTTGGGCGACGAACGGGTCAAGGATATCCATAACTACATCGTCAAAGGCGTGCTGTGGCAGGCATTTACCGCCAATGAACCGGTAGTGTTGCTGATCGATGAAATCGACAAGGCGGATATTGAATTCCCGAACGATCTGCTACGCGAACTGGACCGCATGGAATTCTACGTGTACGAAACGCGTGAAATGGTCAGGGCCGTGCATCGACCGCTGGTCATTATCACATCCAATAACGAGAAGGAATTGCCGGACGCCTTCCTGCGCCGCTGCTTCTTCCATTACATCAAGTTCCCGGACAAGGACACGATGGAAAAGATCGTGGACGTGCATTTCCCCAAATTGAAGAGCGATCTGCTGGCGCAAGCGCTGCAGACCTTCTACGAAGTGCGCGACGTCGCCGGCCTGAAGAAAAAGCCGTCTACTTCCGAATTGATAGACTGGCTGAAGCTGCTGCTGGCGGAAGATATCCCGGCAGAGGCCTTGCGCAGCAAGGATAGCAAAACCGTCGTGCCGCCGCTGCATGGCGCCCTGCTGAAGAACGAACAGGACGTGCATTTGTTCGAACGCCTGGTGTTCATGTCGCGCACCAATCGGTAATCTGCAGTTGCGCTGCCTGTAGCCCCCTAAGAAAACGCCGCCCTGATGCGGCGTTTTTTGTCTGCCTCGTTCCCGGAAAACCAGGTCAATACCGCCAGCCGGTTCAAAACCAATGACCGAACCTCGCCAGTTGACAGGCAGAACATCTCGCCGGCCGCCTGGCATCAGTGCCCGGCCGAATCCCGCAATTTCCCGACTTGCTCCATGGTGACATTGTCCGGCTGCCCGCCCCAACTGGCACGCAGGAAATTGGCAAGCTGCATGATGTCCCGGTCATTCAGGCTGGAGGCGAAGCCAGGCATGCCCTGCATGCGTTCGGTACCGGCAAATTGCTGCTCCCCTATTCCATCCAGCGTAGCCACCAGCAGGTTGTGCGGATCGGCATTGCGCACGCTCGAATTGCCTTTCATCGCTACCGCAACATGCGGCTTGCCCTCGCCTTCCCTGCCATGGCAGCCGGCACACACGGCCAGGTAAACCTGCCTGCCAGCCACCAGCTTGCCGGCATCGACGGTAGCTGCGGGTAGCGCTTGCGGCGGCAACGGCTTATCTCCCATCAGGTAAGTGCTGATCGCCGTCAAATCTTCCTTGACGAGGTATTGCGTGCTCAAGTGCACTACCGGATACATTTCCCCATAGGCCGATCCCTGAGGCGCCATACCGGTAGCGAAGAAAACCTGCAAATCCTGCGCCGTCCAGCCGGCGCTGGCCAGCCCCGCAGGAGTAATCTCCGGCGCCACAACCCGGCTCAGGGCCGCGCCCTTCAAAGGACTGGCGCTATCCAGTTGGCCCAGCATCCCGCGCGGGGTGTGACATTCGGCACAATGGCCCATGACGTTACTTAGGTAACGTCCACGCTGCCACTCTGCAGACTGGCCGGCCGAAGCATCCGGCAGCGAATTCTGCAGGAATAGCATATTCCAGAACCTGACGCCGAAACGCATGTTGTACGGGAATTTGAGCTCCACCTCCTGATTGGCAAGTTTGATCGGTTTTTGTTGCATCAGATAGGCATAGATGGCGTCGCTGTCGGCGCGGCTCATGCCGCGGTACGAGGTGTAGGGCATCGCCGAATACAGATGCTTGTCCGGCGTCACGCCGTCATGCAGCGCCGCATAGAACTCTTCCGCACTCCACTTGCCTATGCCGTAGTCCTTGTCGGGCGTGATGTTGGTGCCATAAAATTTACCGAACGGCGAGGCCAGTTCCACCCCGCCGGCAAATGCGGCTCCGGTCGCGGCGGTATGGCAAGCCGCACAGTCGGCTGCCCTGACCAGGTAGCGCCCACGGGCGACGAGATCGGCCGACTTCAGCGCTGCGGGCACTCCGGTGGCAGCAGGATTGGTAGCGTCCTGATTGTGGCAGGCAGCTAACAAGGCTGCGCCAACTACTATGAGGAGCAGGCCGGATCGTGTTTTCAGATGTCTGGCGGCATTCATCATTTGGCATCCTTTACCAGTCCCGGTGTATTCAGGGCCACATCCTTGACCGCTTCAAAATAGCGCACATAACCGGTACAGCGGCAGATATGGTCATTCAGGGCCTCGGTAATCGTGTCCTCCAGTTTGTCCCTGGCGACCGGCGCGCGTTTCAATTTTTCCAGCAAGACGGTTGCAGCATTCACAAAGCCGGGCGTGCAATAACCGCACTGAAAACTGAAATGCTCCAGGAATTTTTGCTGTATCGGCGACAAGGCAGTGACTTCGCCCTTGTCGTCGCGTTGTGCAATGCCCTCGATGGTGCGAACTTTCTTGCCCTTGAAAAAATGCGCGCCAGTGATGCAGGAGCGCACTTCTTCGCTGCTGCCGTCGGGCTTATCCAGGATCACGACGCAGGCGTGACATACGCCCTGGCCGCAGCCCAGGCGCGAGCCCGTCAGGGCCAGGTACTCATGCAGAAAATCTATCATCATCAAGCCTTCCGGCACCGGCATAGGGCCGACCTGCTTGCCGTTGATGGTCAGGCTCAGGTCCTGGGTGGAGATTTGAGAGGCGGACTGGGAGGCGCTCATGCGAATTTCTCCTGTATTTTTTCTGCGCTCACCGGCAGATCGGTAAAGCGATGCCCGGTTGCATGGGCGATGGCATTGACGATGGCGCCTACCACGGGAATCATCACCACTTCGGCGATGCCTTTAGGCGGATCCGTTTCCGACACAGGCGGCAGCACTTCGCCGGTTTGCTGCCAGACGGCCACATCCTTGGCGCGCGGCAAGCGATACCGGTTGAAGTTCCAGGTGCCGTCGCCTGGGCCATCCTCATACAAGGGCAGATACTCCATCAAGGCGTGACCTATCCCCATCGCCAGGCCGCCTTGCAGCTGTCCGGATACCAATTGCGGCGACAATTGGTTGCCGCACTCCACGATCGAGTGGTGGCTGAGCAAATCGACTCTGCCGCTGGCTTCATGCACCGACAATTCCACCAGCGCACCCACCGCGCTGTAATAGGTAACAGCTGCATTGTTACGCTGCACCGGCGGGATATAGACCCTCTTGCGGTCCAGCACATGGTAACCGCCGGGACTGGTCGCCCCGGCCGGCTTTTGCTTTTCTGCACCCTCTGCATGACGCAGCGCCAATCCGTCCAGCGGCAGGCGCACCGGGGTGCCGCTACCGGTGATCTCAAAGTCAGCCTCGCTCCACTGCCAGCGGTTGAAAACATGCACGGCTGCACCAGTCACCAGGCCCAGTTCATGCGTCTTTTTGACCAGGAGCTCGTACGGCAGCGCTTCGAGGCCGCCGGCAGACAATTTACCGTCTACCCACCGCGCATCCTCTACTCTGACGACCAGCGGAGCCGCTTGCCCGCCGCCTATGCCCTGGCTCCAGATTGCCATGGCAGCCGGCCATAGGCCGTGCATGAAAAGCGCACGTGCCGCTTCGCGCGTGCTATGCGTGAAATAGAACGCCGAGTTGGTGGCGCTGGACGGCGACGCATAGCTGGGCGACCAGCGCGGATTGGCCGATAACTTGTCTTGATCGGCCTGGCTCATGATGTAAGGGTCGCCGCTGGTCACCACAGGCAGGTCGCTCCAGTCGGTGACCGAGGTGTGGACTTCCTGCGCGGGCCTGCCCAGCCAGCGCGCGCAGGCGATCGCTTGCGAGGTGGACATGCCGGTGCCGATTTCTGCGCCGCTGACATACAGGCTGATTTTGCCGTCGGCAGCGATTTCAACTTTCGCAAAGGACGCTTCGGCCCCGGTGCCAAAATCTTTCTGCACACAGGCAAAGCCTACCCCGTAACGCTTGCCCGGATGGGCCGCTTCAAATGCCAGTTTTTTACTGGCCCGATTCGTCCACAGCGGATGCTGCCTGGCCTTCATCAGCACTTCATCTACCCGCACCGCACCCGCAGGAACAGCGCCCTGGGAGTTTTTCATGCCGGACCTCAGGGCGTTCTTCAGCCGGAAGTCTATAGGATCCACACCCAGCTCGGCCGCCAGCTCGTCGACCATCATTTCAGTAGCGGCCATGCTTTGCAGGGTGCCATAACCACGCGCCGAGCCTGCGTCTATCGCGCGGGACGCAATGGCCACCGCAGCGAAGTCATTTTTGGGAAAATAATAGATGGACTGCGCCGCTGTGGCAGCCACCATCGCAACGGAAGGTGAAAAATTGCAACGGCCGCCGCCGTCCGCCTCAAAATCCCCCTTGAAGGATTGCAGCAAACCCGTCTTGCGATCGACCGCCATCCGGTATTTCAGCTTGAAGGAATGGCGCTTGATCGAGGTCTGGAATTGTTCATAGCGGTCATTCGCCAGCCGCACCGGTTTGCCATCGGCATACAGGGCCGTCAGCAAGCCATAGAAAGGGAAATTATAGTGGTCCTTGGAGCCATATCCGACCGTATAGCAGGGATGCAGGAACAGTTTTTTGAGCGGGAACCGCCCCTTTTTTAACATCTCTATCGTACTTGCCACCACTTCCAGCGGCGACTGGGTAGGCACAACCATGTGCAATTCCTGATTGACGCTGTCATACCAGCAATTGGCATTGTCCGGCTCCATTGCTGCGGTATCTATCGACTGGGTCTGGTAATTGCGCTCCAGCACCAGCCAGTCGGCAGGCGGCTTTGCCAGTTCGGCGCTGATCCGGTCCGCATAGAACATACCCTGCTCGCCTAATTTTCCGTGTTCCTGGCCGTCCGGCCATACCGGCTGGTGCTTGCGCATCATACTGGGGAAGACCGGCGCATTTTTCATGCTGGAATAAACGTCATCGTCGAATGCGGTAGCGCCGCCAACCCGCACGAAGCGGAAGCTGCCCCAGGGATCGCGCTCCAAAGGGCCGTTGACCGCACCATAACGCACTACGTCATCGCGAAATTTCAGCCTGTCTTTGGCAAAACGGAATTTGGCAAAATCCTGATAGATCAGGATCGCTACTGCATGCCCCAGATAGGCCGGAGTCTTTCCGGCGGGCAGCAACATGTCCTCGCCATAGAAGGCCGGAAACGCAATACCGTCGCGTGCCAAATCCTCTGCGCTAATCACGCGATCCGGCTTGAGCTCTTCGCCCAACACGCTCAGGTCAAAGCCCTCATAAATGCGATCGGCCTTGGTGGCGCGCAAAATGAAGGCATGCGATTGCTGCTGCGGCCAGTGCGGCATGTCGCGCGCGCGTATATCGCGTGCAAACACCTTGTCGCCGCAGACCTTGGCAATGCCATCAATACGAAATTTGCTGCTGCCGGTTTTACTGTCCCACTGCACCGGGCTCAATATTTTTTCTTCAAATAACGCCGCCAGCGCATTACCACCCAAAGGGGCGATATATACCGAGACGCCGGCGATAACACTGGACTTTAGAAAATTTCGACGCGACAACGACAAGTCAGGCTGCGACATGGAACTCTCCTCAAAAACTTAGGCATTTCCACTTGAAGGCGAAGAATGTCCTGGACTGAGTGCGCCGCGCTATCCAGCCAGGGCAATGCTGCCGGCCTTCCTGATGAAATGAGTTCTACAAATACTTAACGCATGATGAATAATGCGCTGAAGATGAATGCTGCTTTGAAAGCGGCCAAGTATCCCAAAATTCCATCAGAAGCAAACCCCAGGTTTTGCCATACCGGCTATGCGCGAATTCGCATAATGCCATTATCGGACCCGATTTTTTTGCTTGCCGCTTTATGCAAGATGATGCAAGACTGTCGTCAGACGATACTGTACTCCCTCTTCGGAGCAAAAGGTTATCATGCGAACAAGTCACCCTGTTTGTTCATGTGCCGTTACCAGTCCATGACGAAGCGATGGTGCGCCGCCTCAGCAATAGCTCACGCAAGCCGTCATATCCCCAATTAAAAATCAGAGTGTAAGGAAGGAAGAAGAGTATCAATCCCATGTCCAGCAAAAATGCATCCAGCAGGCTCACATCCAGCCACCATGCCGCCATGGGCACAACCATCAGCACCAGGCCTAGCTCAAACAGCATTGCATGCACCACCCTCAGTTTCAGACCGCGCACCAGGCGCCAATAACCCAACGCACGGTCAAACAGCATGTTGAAGGCGATATTCCACAACATCGCAATCATCGAGACAAATAACGTCAACATGCCGGCATCCGCCATGGAAATGCCCATCATGCCGACCAGTAAGGGAGCAGTGATGAGGATAGCCGTCAGTTCAAACAACACCGCATGCAAGGCGCGCTCCCACAAATTTTTCTTCATGTGTAAATTTGTATCCAGTTTCGTAGTCATATCGATCTCTCCTGCCTTTCCTAATGGATTGCCTGTATTTTCACCGGTATTTTTGATATGATGAAATTGGTTACCATCGGAAAAATCGATGATTAGACCAAAAACACATCACGAAACTTTATGCGCCCTTCTCTCGAATCCTTGTCGATGTTTGCCGAAGCGGCTACTCTGGGCTCTTTTTCTGCCGCTGCGCGCAAGCTGGGTAAGCAGCAGTCCACGGTCAGCGAGGCCATCGCCAACCTGGAAATCGATCTGGGCCTGAGTTTGTTTGACCGCAGCACGCGCCGTCCCTCCCTGACCGAACACGGCAAGGCCATGCTGGTGCATGCGCAGCAGATCATGGCGGCGAGCGACCGGATGGATCGCAACGCGAACCGGCTGGCCGGCGGACTGGAGTCGCAACTATCGCTGGTGCTGTCGGATACCTACCAGTCGGACCGGTTCGAGATCGTGTTGACAGACTTTGAGCGCCGCTATCCAGAGCTGGAACTGGAGTGCATGATCGCCGAGCATACCGACGTCGTCGCGTTGGTCCAGGAAGGGCGCGCGCATCTGGGCCTGGTGGCGGCGCAAGCCAATTACCCGCCGGATATCGGATTCGAGTCGGTCGCCGAGCGCTCCGCGATAGGCTTGTTTGTAGGCAAGCAGCATCCGCTGGCAAATGAAGCGCATGTGACTACCGCAATGCTGCACCAGCATCGCGAGTTAAGCCTGAATACCTATGCCGACGATGTCGTGCAACGCCGGCGCGGCAAAACCTGGTCATCCTCCAGCTACCTGCTGTTGATGGAAATGGCGGAACTGGGATTTGGCTGGGTGGAACTCCCCTGCTGGCTCAGCAAGCGCTTCGCGGCAGACAGCCTGGTAGAACTACAGGCGCTCGGGTGGCCGAAAAGCGTGCAGGTGGATGCAGTGTGGTCGCGCCGCCGCGGCTTGGGGCCGGCGGGCGGCTGGCTGCTGGATGCATTTCTTCAAACTTGAGCCTGCCGCCGGTATTTAGAGCCCGTTAGCGGGCCAAAATAAGCTGAGCCGCTGCGGCCCGGCCACCAGGTCAAGGTTCGCCGGCCTTTACTCACACGCTGCCCGCGTCTGCCAGTATCTCTTTCAATGCATCTACCAAAGCCTGGCACTGGACGTCCGTCCCGACCGATATCCGCAGGAATTGATCGATACGCGGCTTGCGAAAGTGCCGCACCAGTATTTTTCGCTGGCGCAGCAATTCCAGCAGCCTGCCTGCGTCGTGCTGCGCATGCCTGGCGAAAAGAAAATTGGCCTGCGATGGCAGCACGTGGAAGCCGAGGTTAGCCAGCTCGGCCGTCAGTCGGTCGCGACTGTCCATCACTTGCCGACGCGTAGTCTCGAAATACTCGCGGTCATGCATCGCCGCCACGGCGCCGACGATGGCAAGCCTATCCAAGGGGTAAGAGTTAAAACTTCCCTTCACCCGCTCCAGCGCTTCGATCAATACAGGATGACCGATGGCAAAGCCGACGCGCAAACCAGCCAGCGAGCGAGACTTGGACAGTGTTTGAACCACTAGCAGATTGTCAAATTCCTCAACCAGCGGGACTACGGTCTCGCCGCCGAAATCTATATAGGCTTCGTCAATAACGACCACCGAGTCCTTGTTTCTTTCCAGCAGGCGCCTGATCTCGCTGCGCCCGATGGCGCAGCCTGTAGGAGCATTCGGGTTGGCCAGCACGATGCCGCCATTGGCCTGCAGGTAATCATCGATACAGATTTCAAACTCGGCATTGAGTGGCAGTTGCCGGTACTGTATTTGGTATAGATTGCAATACACCGGGTAAAAACTGTAGGAAATGTCCGGGAACAGGATCGGCAGCGTATGCCTCAACAGCGCGCGGCAGGCGTGCGCTAAAACTTCATCCGATCCATTGCCGACAAAGACATGCTCCGCAGAAAGCCCGTGCGAGTCTGCGACGGCCTGTTTCAAAGCGGAGGCGTTTGGGTCTGGATACAGGCGCAAACCTTCATCTGCAGCCTGCCGTATCGCCGCCAGCGCCGCAGGCGAAGGCGGATAGGGGTTTTCATTGGTGTTGAGCTTGATTATTCCGGCAATGGCAGGCTGCTCGCCCGGCACATAGGGCTCCAGGCTGCGAATGGAATCACTCCAGAACTTACTCATAAAGACCGCCCCGTCACTGTTGATCGCAGGTGCCGTAGGCATCCGCGGATATCTGAAATAAACTAAAACAGACAGGATAATATGCGAGGAATAGGCGCCACAAAAAATAATCGGGTGTGCCCTCCCTCGGGATCAAGATTTGATAAATGAAAAAAGAGAGGGCCAGCCTCTCTTTTTACTGTCCGTATCCTGCTCCAGAGATTACTGCGCCTGTTTCAACTGTTCCAGGATCGCCGGGTTTTCCAGTGTAGAGATATCCTGGGTAATCTCCTCGCCTTTAGCCAGTACGCGCAGCAGGCGGCGCATGATCTTGCCTGAGCGCGTCTTCGGCAAATTGTCGCCAAAACGGATCTCCTTGGGCTTGGCGATCGGGCCGATTTCCTTGGCAACCCAGTTGCGCAGCTCCGTCGCAATCTGCTTGGCCTCGTCGCCGGTCGGGCGGCTGCGCTTCAGCACCACGAACGCGCAAATCGCCTCCCCTGTGGTTTCGTCCGGCTTGCCCACTACCGCCGCCTCTGCGACCAGTGGATTGGCAACCAGCGCGGATTCAATCTCCATCGTGCCCATACGGTGGCCGGATACGTTCAGCACGTCGTCAATCCGGCCGGTGATCGTGAAATAGCCGGTATCCTTGTTGCGTATCGCGCCGTCGCCGGCCAGGTACATGGTGCCGCCCAGTTCTTCCGGGAAATAGCTCTTCTTAAAGCGCTCGTTATCGCCCCAGATCGTGCGTATCATCGCCGGCCACGGTTTTTTCACCACCAGGATGCCGCCGTGCCCGTTCGGTAGTTCATGGCCGGCTTCGTCGACGATGGCAGCCATGATGCCGGGCAAAGGCAAGGTGCACGAACCGGGCACCATCGGCGTCACGCCGGGCAGTGGCGAGATCATGTGGCCACCGGTTTCCGTCTGCCAGAAGGTATCCGCAACCGGGCATTTTTCGCCGCCTATGTTTTTGTAATACCACATCCAGGCTTCCGGATTGATGGGCTCGCCCACCGAACCCAGCAGGCGCAAGGAAGTCAGGTCGTACTGCTTGGGATGGATCTTTTCATCGCCGTCGGCGGCCTTGATCAGCGAGCGGATCGCGGTCGGCGCGGTGTAGAAAATCGTCGCCTTGTGCTTTTGTATCATGTCCCAGAAGCGGCCGGCGTTGGGATAAGTAGGGATGCCCTCAAACACGATTTCGGTGGCGCCTGCGGCCAACGGGCCGTAGGTGATGTAGCTATGGCCTGTTACCCAGCCTATGTCTGCGGTACACCAGAACACATCGCTGGACTTGATGTCGAAAGTCCATTTCATCGTCAGCAGCGCCCACAGCAGATAGCCGCCGGACGAATGTTGCACGCCCTTGGGTTTGCCGGTAGAGCCGGACGTATACAAGATAAACAGCGGATGCTCGGCACTGACCCATTCGGGCTCGCACACGCTGGACTGCGATGCAACCAGCTCATGCAGCCACAAATCGCGACCGGCTACAAAATTGATGTTGCCGCCGGTACGCCGATAGATAATGACATTCTTGATTTTTTCGCAACCGCCGAGCGTCAAGGCCTCGTCGACGATGGCCTTCAACGGCAAAGATTTGCCGCCGCGCGCCTGCTCGTCGGCGGTGATCACGGCGACTGCGCCGACGTCCACAATACGTTCCTGCAGCGATTTTGCCGAGAAACCGCCAAATACAACGGAATGGGTGGCGCCGATGCGGGCACAAGCCTGCATGGCGACCACGCCTTCGACCGACATCGGCACGTAGATGACGACCCGGTCGCCCTTTTTGATGCCCAGCGACTTCAGGCCGTTGGCGAACTTGCAGACTTTTTCGTGCAAATCCTTGTAGCTGACCCTGGTCACGTCGCCTGCATCGGACTCAAAAATAAGCGCAACCTTGTCGGCGTTGCCGTTCTTCAGGTGCACGTCCAGACAGTTATAGGAGACATTCAGCAAGCCGTCTTCAAACCATTTGTAATTCGGCGCGCTGGATTCATCCAGCACCTTGGTGAAAGGCTTATGCCAATGCAGGTTTTCGCGGGCCAGCCGGCCCCAGAAACCCTCGTAATCTTTTTCAGCCTCGGCGCATAGCGCATTATAGGCATCCATCCCGGAAATATTGGCATTGGCGACAAACGCCGCAGGAGGTAGAAAAACGCGGGATTCCTGCTTTACCGTTTCTAGGTCTGACATGATCATCTCCAACTTGTTTTAATAATAAGGCTATACAAATGCACCTGCGCTTACGCCAAAAATGCATGCAAGACGGGTATCTGTAAATTGACGGCTACCTTATCCCGGCAGACTTACTTATGCCTTACGTTTGCAAAGAACTACGATACAGCAAGCGGCCACTTATTTCAATTTCGGCATTTATTCTATTTTTTCCTTGTCACTCTATCATTCGCTCGCTCCCGGCTGCAGCAAATGCCGTTGCACGTGTAAAATGGCGGCTTGATTCAATACAAACACCGAACAAGCCCAAGCGCTTGCGCTAAAAATAATTCATGTCAGAAAAAGCCGCCCCGCCCCTACTCTCGCCTTTAGCAAACCTGATCTTTTTTAGCCGCTGGCTGCAGTTGCCCCTGTATCTGGGCCTGATCCTGGCCCAGGGCGTCTATGTCTACCATTTCTGGTATGAGCTGATCGACCTGATCAGCGCCGCCTTCGGCAACGAGGCTGCGCTGGCCCATATATTGGCCAATTTCCCCAGCCTGGGCGATAAACCGCTCAAGCTGACCGAAACCACGATCATGCTGGTGGTGCTGGGGCTGATCGACGTTGTGATGATCTCCAACCTGCTGATCATGGTCATCATAGGCGGCTATGAAACCTTTGTGTCCCGCCTGGGCCTGGATGGCCACCCGGACCAGCCAGAATGGCTGTCGCACGTGAATGCATCCGTGCTGAAGGTCAAGCTGGCGATGGCGATCATCGGCATCTCGTCCATCCATTTGTTGAAGACCTTTATCAACCCCGGAGCAGACTCAAAAACCTGGATAGCGCAGACCGTGATCCATCTTGCCTTCCTGCTGTCCGCCCTGGCCATCGCCTACTGCGACTACATCGTCACCAAAACCCAGAGCATGGGCCAGGTCCATGATTAAAATTCTTACGCCCCACCCCCGAGTTTCCATTCCCTAGCCATATAGCCACTATCATGACAGTCATCAAAAAAGCAGACCTCATCGAATCCGTAGCAGCCGCCTTGCAATACATCAGCTACTACCATCCTGCCGATTACATTGCGCACCTGGCGCGCGCCTATGAGGCCGAGCAAAGCCCGGCAGCAAAGGACGCGATTGCACAGATCCTGACCAATTCCCGCATGTGCGCCGAAGGCCGCCGCCCGATCTGCCAGGATACCGGTATCGTCAACGTCTTCCTGAAGATAGGCATGGAAGTGCGCTTCGAAGGATTTGGCGCAGGCTCCATCACCGATGCGGTCAACGAGGGTGTCAGGCAGGGCTACGCCAATCCCGACAATGTGCTGCGCGCGTCCATCGTCGCCGATCCGCATTTTGAGCGCAAGAACACCAAGGACAACACGCCGGCCGTGATTCACATGGAACTGGTGCCGGGCAATACCGTGGACGTGCAAGTGGCAGCCAAGGGCGGCGGCTCTGAGAACAAGAGCAAGTTCGTGATGCTGAACCCGTCCGATTCGCTGGTAGACTGGGTCATGAAGACCGTGCCGACCATGGGTGCCGGCTGGTGTCCGCCAGGCATGCTGGGCATAGGCATAGGCGGTACGGCCGAAAAAGCGATGCTGATGGCGAAAGAATCGCTGATGGAAGACATCGATATGTATGAACTGCTGCAACGCGGCCCGCAAAACAAGACCGAAGAATTGCGTATCGAGCTGTGCGAAAAAATCAATGCGCTGGGCATAGGCGCGCAAGGCCTGGGCGGCCTGACGACCGTGCTGGACGTCAAAATCCGCATGCACCCCACCCACGCCGCTTCCAAGCCGGTCGCGATGATCCCCAACTGCGCAGCGACCCGCCACGCGCACTTTGTGCTGGACGGCTCCGGTCCCGCCTACCTGGAACCGCCGTCACTGTCCAACTGGCCTGATGTGCACTGGGTCGCCGACACCGAAAAATCCAAGCGCATCGACCTGAACACATTGACCAAGGAAGAAGTCGCTTCGTGGAAACCGGGCCAGACCCTGCTGTTGAACGGCAAGATGCTGACCGGCCGCGATGCCGCACACAAACGCATCCAGGACATGCTGGCCAAGGGCGAGCAATTGCCGGTGGACTTCACCAACCGCGTGATCTACTACGTAGGCCCGGTTGATCCCGTGCGCGACGAAGCGGTCGGCCCGGCGGGCCCGACTACCGCCACCCGCATGGATAAATTCACCGACATGATGCTGGAAAAAACCGGCCTGATCTCGATGATAGGCAAGGCAGAGCGTGGGCCGGTGGCAATTGAGTCGATCAAGAAGCACCAGTCCGCCTACCTGATGGCAGTCGGCGGCGCCGCTTACCTGGTGTCGAAGGCGATCAAGACCGCCAAAGTGGTCGGCTTTGCCGACCTGGGCATGGAGGCGATCTACGAGTTCGACGTCATCGACATGCCGGTCACGGTGGCGGTCGATTCCAATGGCACCTCGGTACACAATACCGGGCCGAAGGAATGGCAAGCCAAGATAGGCAAAATTCCGGTCGCCGTCGCTTGATGCAATCTGCCGCCTCCGCGAGAACGAAGGCCGCGGACGCGCCTGCACCGGCCAGCGCGCCGGTCGGCGTGTTCGACTCCGGCGTAGGCGGCTTGTCGGTGCTGCAGCACATCCGCCGCCAGCTCCCGCATGAATCCTTGCTGTACTTTGCCGATTCCGACTTCGCGCCGTATGGCGACAGGCCGGAGGCGGTGATCGTTCAACGCTCGCTGGCAATTGCACAGTTCCTTCTGACGCAAGACATCAAGGCGCTGGTGGTCGCCTGCAATACGGCCACCGCCGCCGCCATTGCCGCCATCAGGCAAGCCTATCCTGCCTTGATCGTGGTCGGCGTTGAGCCGGGATTAAAACCGGCCATTGCGCTCAGCAAAACAGGCATAGTCGGCGTGCTGGCGACCAGCCGTACGCTACAGAGCCAGAAATTTGTTGCCCTGAGAGATCATTTAAGCAAGGAAGGCGAAGTCCGGTTTCTGACACAAGCCTGCGTCGGCCTCGCCGACCAGATAGAAAAGGGCGAACTGCAATCCCCGGCAACCGCCCTGCTCTTGCATCGCTATATAGCGCCGCTGATCGCCGGCGGTGCGGATACCCTAGTGCTAGGATGCACCCATTACCCGTTTGTCCGGCCCCTGATAGAACAAGTAATACATCAAGTAAAGCAAGCCGCAGATGTCAGCGTCATCGATACCGGTGAGGCAGTGGCGCGCCAATTGGCAAGATTGCTTGCGGCAAAGGATTGCCTGAACCCTACGCCAGCCATTGGCAGTTTAAGCACCTACGCTACAGGCTCGCATTCCAGCTTCCGCAATGCATTAAGCAAGCTGCTGCAACTGGATAATGCGGATGAATTGGTGCAAGAAGTAACATTTGCCTAATTCATTGGCACAATGATGAGCCGGACACTTTCATTTATGACTTTAGTGCAATTTTCATTTGCCAGATGCGCAAAAGCATCGTATAATTCTTTGCTTTCCTGGAGCAAAACAGGAAAGAGTAGTTAGTAGCAAATCAGTGGTGGCCGTAGCTCAGTTGGTAGAGTCCAGGATTGTGATTCCTGTTGTCGTGGGTTCGAGCCCCATCGGTCACCCCACTGAAATTCATAACAAAGCGCACTTTCAGGTGCGCTTTTGTTTTATGGGAAGAATTAAATTCACGCTTCGCCGCCGGGCGATCAATTTTCCCTGCCCCTCCTGCTGCATCATATAAGCCGGGGCCTGCTGCATTTGATAGTACGGCGCTATTGAGCGCCGCGTTTCGGCTGTAGCGTGATCTTCATCCCCGAAAACCCACGCCCCTCTTTTTTTTCACGAGACTTTCCGGTACGCCGTTTCAGCGTCGCTGACCAGCGCCACGCCGGTCTTCGCGCCATAGCCGCGGCGCAGGCGCAGGAAGGATTCTTCGATGGTGCTATAGCTCAGCGTAGCCAGCGCCCACGTGGCAGCATAGGCGACAATCAGCGCCAGCAACGCGTCCACCGCAGCTCTGCCGCTCAGCACCGGCAGGCCAAACCATTGCGCCAATAGATGGATCATGCCGGTGTGCAGCAGATAGAAGGAAAAGCTGACCTTGCCGCCCTGGCTCAACGCTGTGTCCAGCCATGCAGGCAGCTTTTTGTCGAAGGCCACCCAGGCCAGGATAAAGCCAGACCAGCCGGCCGCCTCCAGCATCGACCAGTAAACCCAGAAAATCTTGTGTGTGTTCGGCTCGAATTTGGCGACGCTGGCTTGCAACGCGCTGTTGCACACAACCAGCATAAATGCCAGCGGCGCCAGCCAGCCCGAATAACGGCGCAGGGTTGCGCCATGGCGCTGGTACAGCAGTGCGGCCAGCATGCCGATCAGGAACTGGTCAAAGCGTCCGACCAAAGTGCTGAAATACATCAGCGTACTTTTGTCGTTGACGGTGAAGGCGACCAGTTTGAAGAACAGCATCAGGGCCAGCAGCTTGAACAGATAGCGCGCGCCCTGCTCCATCGTGAACCGGGCCAGGAATGGAAACACCAGGTAAAACATGAATTCCACGGAGATGCTCCAGGCCGCACCGGTGACCACGGTGCTCGAAGTCGGCGCCAGGCCCAGGTTGGTCGTCAATACATATAATATGTCTTGCGGCTGAAATTGATCGCGTCCTATCGACGCAGCCAACACAAAGATGATCAGAAACAGAGGCAGGATGCGCAGGCAGCGGTTGCGCAGGAAGTCGCCGTACACCAGTTGTTTCTGGTGCAGCGCGATCTGCATGAACAGAAAACCCGACAACGTGAAGAACAGGCCGACCCCGGTGTGGCCCTCCGTGATCAGCCCCATCCAGTCGGTTCGGATCTGCGCCCCACCCAAACCTCGGTATTCAACATAAAAATGGAACAAAAATACGATGGTGGCGGCCAGCCAGCGCAGTTGGTCAATTCTCGGATTGTAGGGGATGTTCAACGATTTCATCGGGCGTGTCGGTCACCTTACCGTATCAAACCATCGGGATTTACGCAAACCGCATTTTAGCGGATGGATTTTTCAGTTGCCAACACATACAACACGTCCAGAAAGGTGCTTGCAATACGGCAGGCGACCCGCCGCATTTTTGAGCTGCTCGATGATCCCTATCGCGGCCCACGCACCTTTCAAGACTCAAGACCCTCTCAGTTATCCCAGTCGTCGCTTCCGCCGCCCCCGCTCGCGTCATCCCATGAAGAACTGTCCGTAATACCAAAGTCCGTGCCGCCCATGTCGTCATTGCGCGTCAGATCGACCGGGGCATTGTTATTGTTTAAATACTGATCGGATAAACGCTCACGCCTGTCGCCATCGGTGAAATGATGCATCAGGGCTTCGCCCGCAACGATACCGGCCCCAACCGCGGCACCCGTTGCCAAACCGCCCACAATGCCCGAGCCTATGCCGCCGCCGGCAGGCATGCCCGGCTGCTGCGGGTAGCCATTGGGTGCGTAGGTCTGCTGCATGGGATTAACGGAACCATACCTGCTGCCGGCGGGCGCATACACGGCTTGGCTGTTGTTGCTCCTGCGGACCAAAAAGACGATCAGCGCGACGGCGCCTGCCCCCAGGATAATCATGCCCCACGGCATGCCGGAGTTTGTTCCGCCCTGGCCTATCGCTGCCGCTGGGGAATATGCCTGGGATTGGCTGCGGGCCTCTTGCGCATGGGCTTTGGAGAACAGGCTTTTCAACTCTTGCACTGCAGCAGGCTTGGCAAATGGCAAGCCCGGCTCCAGGCGCTCGGCCGTACTCAACTCCGTTTCGGCGTTGGCAAAACGGCCCTGCTTTGCCAACAGCTCCGCCTCGACAAAGTGCGCCTTGGCACTATTCGGATGGTCGCGCAATACCTTTTGCATCATGTCTTGCGCCTCACCCATCTTGCCGGATTCGGCAGCCTGGTAGACCTGATGAAGAGTGGGGTCGTCGGCCGCACTTGCGAAATTGGATAGCATTGCGCAAGCAAGCATCATTGCCGCGAAGGAACGGAAGGCTATTTTTTTGATCATGACTACACTCCTTGAACTATTCCTGTCGCCAAATCGCAGACAGGCTGCGCTTAAGTTGAGTGCGCCGCCAGCGAATTCAAGGCTGCTGACGGTAAACGACTTGTATCAAATTGTTCGCGGTAAATGCTTTAAATGGTAAGAATTGAGTCTTTCTGTAACTTCGGCCGGCTAGAGAAATCCCAGTATCGCAGCCTTGATCACCCCGGCCGTCTTATTGCTGGCGCCCAGTTTGACCAGGGCGTTGCTGACATGAAAATTAACCGTGCGTTCCGATATACACATGATATTGCCCACCTCCCCGGAAGTCTTGCCATCGGCGCTCCAGCGCAATACCTGCACCTCGCGCGTAGTTAATTGCGTGCCGGCTTCAGGCAGGAATTTGGGCACCAGCAGCCGGGAAAAAGCCTCATGGGCGGCTTGCGCCAGCCAGGATTTTTGCAATGCGCGATCACGAAACTCCTTGAATGGCAGACTGGAATGGGCACGCGCAAAGGTGAGCATGCCTACGATGCCCCTGGCGTCATGGCTGGACTGCGCCCAGCCCGCTTCCAGCCCGTGCGTGCGCGCGTCACGCCAGAACTTGGCACTACCGGCGTACTCATCACCCGACCAGATATAAGGGGTGATCGAGTGCATATCGTAGGGATCTTGATCGACCGAATGATAATAATCATCGAGATAATGCCGCTGCCATTGCTGGGGCTGGCTGCTCAGCATGATGACCCGTGGCTGGGATAGCGGCAAAGGCATGCGCATGCCGTATGCGCAATAATCAAAACCCAATTCGTCGGCAATCTGGGACAAGCCGATGAGAAAATCGTTCTCAGTTTGAGCCTCAAGCAACAACTGAATCTGCAATTCTTGCCAGCTATGCATGTTCGCTCCTCTCGTGAGTCAATTTATCAAATAGGCAATTCCCGCAGATTCCATACTAGAATATTTTTTACAAGAAATCCTTGTTATTTTTACAATTTACGTTAAATTGTTGTAAGTTTTTTTTCGCCTTTAGCAAGGCATCCCAAATGGGACGGAAAACCATGCTCGGTTCTACCGGACCGCGCGCAAACTATCTTTGTCGAAACCGGCCAGACGCTTGTATTTCAGCGAAATCTCTTCCAATTT